>JBCAZN010000594.1:0-511 GCA_038533035.1 Pseudomonadota bacterium | reverse complement strand
GTAGCCATTCCACGGCATGAACGCGACGAGCGTGTTGCGACCCAGCGCCAGTTCGCCCATATCCGTCGAGGGACCATCGGCAATCACGTCGCCCGCAGTCACCCGGTCACCCACATTCACCAGCGGACGCTGGTTGATACAGGTGTTCTGGTTCGACCGCTGGAACTTGCGCAGACGGTAGATGTCCACGCCCGGGTCGCCCATTTCCATGACGTCCGTGACACGAATAACGATACGCGTTGCGTCGACCTGGTCGATCACACCACCGCGCCGCGCCGTGATGGCAGCACCGGAGTCGCGTGCAACCTTGGCTTCCATGCCAGTGCCAACAAACGGAGCATCCGCTTTCAGCAGAGGCACTGCCTGACGTTGCATGTTCGATCCCATCAGGGCCCGGTTCGCGTCATCGTTTTCCAGGAATGGGATCAGCGATGCAGCAACCGACACCAACTGCTTGGGCGAAACGTCGATCAGGCTGATGTTCTCTCGCGGAGAAAGCTGGAAATCACCG
>JBCAZN010000593.1:0-524 GCA_038533035.1 Pseudomonadota bacterium | reverse complement strand
GTGGACATTAACGAATGCTACCTGTTGTGCGAAAGCGGGCAATTCTAGCAGGGGTGTTTGCGTTTGTGATGACGAAAGTCTGCTCGTCAACCTGTTGTAAGTACGTATGGGCGATTCGGCCGTTGCGAATGGTGATTTTGTTGCAATTCGTAACAATACGGCGTCATGGCATTACTGTGCTGGAAAACCGAGTACTCGATCGGCGTCATGTCGGTCGACGAGGAGCATCGAGAGTTGCTGGATCTCATTAACGTGCTTTATGAGCGCATGGACGCTCGCTCCAGCAGAAGTGAAATAGAAACCAGTCTTGGCGATATTCACAAGGCGATCACGATTCACTTCACGCACGAAGAAGACCTGATGTCGCAATCAGGCTATGACGAGTTCGAAGAACACCAACGCGACCACGCAGACTTGCTGGAGCAGCTTGGTTCCCTGATGGACGAATTCGCGCGTGATCCTGTTGCAGGATCGTGTCGCCTGCAGGAGCAAATGTCATCCTGGTTTCTGCAGCACTTTGCGAC
>JBCAZN010000592.1:0-559 GCA_038533035.1 Pseudomonadota bacterium | reverse complement strand
ACGCTATAGCCGGAAAGTGAATGTTTGATGACTGAAACGTTACGAGATGACGATCAGTCGGCTAGGCGACCTTTGCGAGTACACGGTTCGTAGCCAGTGAGCCGATTGCGCTACTCGACACATAGCTTACAGATTGTTCCGGACACATGGTTTACACATAACGGTATTTGGGGAGCGCCCGGAAGGATGGCCTCCCTTCGGTCGGCGCGTCGTCGCTGCGCTCCTCGGCTCGAACAGAGGTTCTCATCTCGGTCCAGACACACAAAACGAAAAAAGGCCCCCAATGGGGACCTTTTGTCGTTTGGCGCGCCTGGAAGGATTCGAACCTCCGACCGCCTGGTTCGTAGCCAGGTACTCTATCCAGCTGAGCTACGGGCGCTTTTGTCTGTTGCGGGGGTTGGACCCTCGCAGGGGCGCACATAGTACTGATCTCACTCGGTCAGGTAAAGGCATTTTCGGCAAATTGGGTGACCGCAGGCAGCAGGAGGTGTCCAAGCAAATCCAGAGGCGTATGATGGCCGTTTTCCACGCCACCAGGACCCAAAAAAATGAGAGATGT
>JBCAZN010000591.1:0-594 GCA_038533035.1 Pseudomonadota bacterium | reverse complement strand
CCAGGATCACTCGTTTGCGCGAAAACGCGTCGAACAGCTTGCGCAGCGTCTCAATATCCGACAATTCGGCGAAATCCATGAGATTGGTCTCACCCGAGACGACATACTTGTTGGACGGATCACTGGCACCGTCCATGGCGGACTGCGCGACCGCGATAATGTCGTGCATGGTCTGGTTCATCGAGTCGCGCGTGGATTCGAGGTCGTCCAGCAATCGCGAGCGCACCGACTGAAGGTCGGTGCCACCGTAGTGCTCATTGATATAATTTTGCGCCTGCTGCAGCTCGGACGCGGTGTAGGTCCGGTCCGTGTGCAGGATCCGGTTCTGAACTTCGCGGTCGTTAATGACAAGAATCACGAGCACGCGATTTTCGGACAGCGGTAAAAACTCGATCTGCCGCAGCGTGACCTTCGGGGCGCGCGGCACCGTCACGACTCCGGCCATGCTCGTGAAGTCGGAAAGCATCGACGAGACCGTGCCGACGAGTTCATCCGTATTATCCGGATCGCCGCGCAATTGATCGCGAATCCGCTGTATGTCGCCGTCACCGGGCTGCCGATAGCGCACCAGCGTGTCGACAAACAATCGATAAC
>JBCAZN010000590.1:0-599 GCA_038533035.1 Pseudomonadota bacterium | reverse complement strand
CCGAGCGTGAAGGTCTCGCCGCGTATCAGCTTTCGGACGAGATCTGGTTCTGTCGCGAGTTCAAGCGGACCGTAGTCGCCGCCAGACACGCCAAAACCGTTGTAGTGGTACTCGAGTACGCCGCTCATGTTGCGCCCGAAACCGCTCCATGAATAGCTCAGGTTGGTCGACAACTGCAGGAAATTGTCGAGATCGGTATCCGTGAACACGAGGTCGGCGCTCCAGTGCGCACCACCGACAGGATGGCTCGCGCCGATACCGATCACCGAATCGCCGTAGTGCTCGGCGACCAGCAGGTCGAACTCACCGGCGCCGGCGAAACCGTGATACTTGAGTGCCGTTGTCGCGACGTCGCCGTGAACATCGCCATCCAACGGGTCGCGCCGAAACACATGGGCTCCCTGAAAGTCCGCACCGGTGTCCGTGAGGTACTGCAGGTAAAACATGTCGTCGCCCGCCTTGTATTCGGTATCGACGGTTGCCGGATTGAAGGGATTGACGAGGTCCATGGGTGCGTAAAACAAGCCATTGCCCCACGACAATGCCTGCCGGCCGAAACGCACAACGGTTTTTTCGCTGGCATACCCTGCCCAAAGCCG
>JBCAZN010000589.1:0-568 GCA_038533035.1 Pseudomonadota bacterium | reverse complement strand
ATAGAATGAATCGGCTCATCCCATTTAAAATGCGCTAAACACGTGTAAGCCCCATCATTTAGCGTATATTAACTGATTTCCATGGGTTTTAGTCGAAAAGTAGTTTACAGATCAAAATTCGAACAATCAACCTCAATGTCATTAAAATCAACAATTTAGAGGATATATCAAGCTTACCACCGAATTTGGTCATTACTATGGCTTTGAACCGTATTCAGTGCATTTGGCCTATGAAAGTCGAGATTGACCTAAAACTGTATGGTTTTGGGTTGAATGGCATATCACCCAAAATTCATCATATCATACTAATTCGGGGTATTATAGAATGAATCGGCTCATCTCATTTGGAATGTGCTAAACACGTGTAAACCCCATGATTTAGCGTATATCAACTGATTTTCATGGGTTTTAGACGAAATGTAGTTTACCTATCGAAATTCGAACAATCAACCTGAATATCATTGTAATAGACCATTTTGAGCATTTATCAAGTTTGCCACCAAATTTGGTCATTACTATGGCTTTGAACCGTATTCAGTGCATTTGGCCTATGAAAGTCGAGATTATA
>JBCAZN010000588.1:0-654 GCA_038533035.1 Pseudomonadota bacterium | reverse complement strand
TAGCCGACAGCGCCGTCGTTCTCACCGTACTTGAGGGTGCACGTCGGGCTCGCGTGAATGCCGAGCTTGTGCTCGACCCCGGCGGTGACGACATCGTTGCGGTCTCCGGTGAGTGGCCGGGCACCATGAACCTGACCGAACCGCATGCCGGTTCCGACCTCGGCGCCTTGCGCACGCGCGCCGAGCGCCAGGACGACGGCAGTTATCGCCTGTTCGGAACCAAGATCTTCATCACCTACGGCGACCACGAGATGACTGAAAACATCATCCACCTCGTGCTGGCGCGACTTCCCGACGCGCCGGAAGGCACGCGGGGGATCTCGCTGTTTCTGGTGCCGAAGTATCTGGTCAACGACGACGGCTCGATCGGCGAACGCAACGATGTGAAATGCGTTGGCGTCGAGAAAAAACTTGGCATTCACGCCAGCCCGACATGTGTCATGAGCTATGGCGAAGATGGCGGCGCTGTTGGATATCTGGTTGGTGAAAAGAACCGCGGCTTGAATGTCATGTTCATCATGATGAACCACGCGCGCCTTGGTGTCGGCGTTCAGGGTGTGGCGATCGCCGAACGAGCCACCCAGCGCGCCGCAGCGTATGCGAACGATCGCAAGCAAGGCCGCGCTGACGGTTATCCGGCAAACGAGATGGCGC
>JBCAZN010000587.1:0-670 GCA_038533035.1 Pseudomonadota bacterium | reverse complement strand
CGCTCGTTGCCTGCGCGCCGCAATTTACACTCGAGGATCTCGAAGACCAGGCGATGTTGAGCGGCGACTGGAGCCAGACCTATGACCACTACTCCTAACAATTTCATGCTTTGTCCCTCCACGCCCCCGCGCTTAGTGACAAGTACATTGATACGCCTCGTCGCTACTTATATCGGCAACGCGCGTCTCAGTTTTATGTAAAAGGCGGGCAGGTCATGCAAAACGTGAAACAACTCACAAATTCGCATGACGGCGATAACCTGTTTGCAACACGGGGCGCCGGCGTTTGCCTGCATATCACCGCCCTGCCCGGCCCGCACGGCATCGGCGAGCTTGGCCAAAGCGCCTTCAGGTTTGTTGACTGCCTGACGGCGATGCGAATGTCTGTGTGGCAGTTCTTGCCGACCGGGCCGACCGCCTACGGAGATTCGCCGTACCAGCCGTTGTCGACGTTCGCCGGTAACGAATTGCTGATCGATATCCGGGACCTGGTTGCAAAGCGACTCCTCGACAACAGTGAAGTCGGTGAACTGCTGGACCTGTCGAAGGCGGAGGTCGACTATGGCAACCTGATTCCTGTAAAAACTCGCTTGCTGGCGCTGGCCGCCAGCCGCTTTGAAGAACGAGCCGATAGCGATCTTAAAGTAGCGCTCGAAGGCTTCGTGGCTTT
>JBCAZN010000586.1:0-786 GCA_038533035.1 Pseudomonadota bacterium | reverse complement strand
TATCGTCGACTTCGCTGGGCAGCATCATGCCGAAAACCAGGTCGACCGGCTCGCCGTCGGCGGCGTCGAAGTCAATCGGTTCGGACAAACGGATTAATGCCGCGACGCTTTTCTCGATGCCCGCAATACGACAGTGTGGAAATGCCGCGCCGTCATCGAGTCCCGTGCATCCGAGACGTTCACGATCGAACAGACATTCAAAAATGGATTCGCTGGCGATATCGGGCGTGCTGCGCACGAGCAACTCGCTCAAAATTTCGAGACAGTGTTTCTTGCTGCGCGCTGTTGCGTTACACAGCACACCGTCGGGCTGAATGATGTTTTCGAATGACATGGGAGTTTTGGAAGTAAGGATCTGTGCGGCCGACTGACCGCACAGATCGAGTGCTGGGTCAGGCGTACTTTAGCTTTTGTTTGTCTTTGGCGTGATGATCGACGAGCTTTTCTTTGTATTTTCGTACTCGTCGTTCCAGTCTGTCAACGAGACCGTCAATCGCGGCATACATATCTTCTTCGGTGTGTTCGGCAAAAATGGTCTTACCATTCACGTGGACGGTAGCCTCGGCCGTATGCCTCAGTTTTTCGACGGTCAGGATACAATGGACGTCAGACACGATGTCAAAGTGTCGCGCTACCTTTTCGAGTTTTGATTCGACATAAGCGCGCAGTGATTCGGTGACTTCGACGTGATGGCCTGAAACATTCAATTGCATAGTTTTCTCCTGTTATCTGTGCTTTTGATGCCTCTCAATTCAGGATAGCTTCCTAAATCCTCCTTCTACAGTT
>JBCAZN010000585.1:0-796 GCA_038533035.1 Pseudomonadota bacterium | reverse complement strand
TCGAAATTCGAACAATCAACCTCAATAGCATTGGAATATACTATTTAGAGCATATCTAAGAATTCGATATCGAAATCATTCAGTACTATGGAATTGAACTGCATTCAGTGCATTCAGCCTATAAAAGACGAGATTGACCTAAGACTGCATCTTTTTGGGTTGTTTGGCATATCGTCCAAGTTTCATCATATCGTCCTAATTCGGGGTGTTACAGCATGAATCACCTTATCTCATTTTGAATGCGCTAAACACGTGAAACCCTGTCATTTAGCGTATATCAGCAACTTTTCTTGGATCCTGATCGAAATGTAGTTATCCTATCGAAATTCGAACAATCAACCTCAATAGCATTGGAATATACCATTTAGAGCATATCTAAGAATTCGATATCGAAATCGGTCAGTACTATGGAATTGAACCGTATTTAGTGTATTCAGCCTATAAAAGTCGAGATTGACCTGAAACTGCATATTTTTGGGTTGTTTGGCATATCGCCCCAGTTTCATCATTTCGTACTAATTCGGGGTGTTACAGCATGAATCACCTTATCTCGTTATGAATGCGCTAAACACGTGTAAACCCTGTCATTCAGCGTATATCAACTACTTTTCATGGGTTTTAGTCGAAATGTAGCTTACCTTTCAAAATTCGAATAATCAACCTCGGAAGCATTGAAATAGACCATTCAAAGCATATATAAAAATTCGCCATCGAAATCATTGAACTGCATTCAGTGCATTCAGCCTATAAAAGACGAGATTGACCTAAGACTGCATCTTTTTAGGTTGTTAGATCG
>JBCAZN010000584.1:0-933 GCA_038533035.1 Pseudomonadota bacterium | reverse complement strand
CCGACTCGATCAGCTCAAAGCTCGACCACTCGAACGTGGCGCGTTGCGTGAGGCGCTCGGTATGGAACTGGCGGGCGGCACCGTGTATCGCCCGGTGAAACAGCAGCTTACGTCCTGATTCTCGCGAAATTCTGCGAATTGCCCGGATATGGGCCTCCTGAAACCTACTATTGACGCGGCGTTCGTGAAATAATACTGTGCAAATCCACAGTACTCACTGATTCGCCCTCTGGCGTGTCAAAACCGACCAAAAACGGATCAATATAATGGACGACAATCGCAAAAAAGCACTCGCACAGGCCCTGGGCCAGATTGAAAAGCAGTTCGGCAAGGGCTCGGTTATGCGCCTCGGCGACAACCAGGCCGCCCGGGATATCGAGGCGATTTCGACGGGCTCAATCGGCCTCGACGTCGCGCTTGGCATCGGTGGTCTGCCCAAGGGCCGCGTTGTAGAAATCTACGGTCCGGAGTCGTCCGGTAAAACGACGCTCACGCTGCAGGTCGTGGCCGAAGCGCAAAAGCTCGGCGGCACGGCGGCATTTGTCGATGCCGAACACGCACTCGACCCGAGCTACGCGGAAAAACTTGGTGTCAATGTCGACGAGCTGCTGGTGTCACAGCCGGACACGGGTGAACAGGCGCTCGAGATCACGGACATGCTGGTACGTTCCGGCGCCGTGGACATCGTCATTGTCGACTCGGTGGCAGCGTTGACGCCAAAAGCGGAAATCGAAGGCGAGATGGGCGACTCGCACATGGGTCTGCAGGCGCGCCTCATGTCGCAGGCACTCCGCAAGCTGACCGGCAACATCAAGCGTTCGAACACGATGGTCATCTTCATTAACCAGATTCGTATGAAGATCGGTGTCATGTTCGGCAGCCCGGAAACGACAACCGGCGGTAACGCGCTCAAGTTCTACTCGTCAGTGCGCC
>JBCAZN010000583.1:0-985 GCA_038533035.1 Pseudomonadota bacterium | reverse complement strand
GTGACGGCAGGATTAGCGGACATCCCGGACTGAGCTTGAGTCGCTCGTAAACGGGCACACCGCTTTCGATGAGCGCGCGGCGCATCGGCGATCGGCACAACCGGTCGCGGCATCGGGCCAGCCTACGAGGACAAGGTTGCCCGTCGTGCTCTCAGGGTTTCAGACCTGTTCGTGCGCGAGAACTTCGCTGCCAAGCTAGGCGAAATTCTCGATTACCACAACTTCCTGCTAAAGAATTATTTCGGTGCCGACACCGTCGACTTCGCCAAGACACTCGACGAGGCGCTGGGCTACGCCGAGATTGTTGCGCCGATCACGGCGGACATTACCCAGATCCTCCAGGACCTTGCGGATTCGGACAAGAGCATTTTGTTCGAAGGCGCGCAGGGCAGCTTCCTCGATATTGATCACGGCACGTATCCGTTCGTTACCTCGTCCAACACGGTTGCGGCCGCGGCTAGTACAGGTACCGGCGTTGGGCCTCGCAACCTGGATTACGTGCTCGGCATTGTGAAGGCATACACGACTCGCGTCGGTGCCGGACCGTTCCCGACAGAATTGTTTGACGAACAGGGCGAACACATCGCGAGAGTCGGCGCTGAATTCGGTGCGACAACCGGGCGGCCGCGACGCTGTGGCTGGTTCGATGCTGTCGCACTGCGTCGGTCAATTATCAACAGCAGTGTTTCGGGACTTTGCGTGACCAAGCTCGACGTGCTCGATGAACTCGAGACAATCCAGATCTGCATCGGCTATTCGATTGATGGTGAGCCTATCAACGGCTTACCGGTTGTAACCGACCGCTTTGCCGATTGCCGGCCAATTTACGAAGAGTGGGCGGGCTGGCAGGAGTCAACGGTTGGCGTTACCAATTACGACGAGCTGCCCGAAAAGGCGCGTGCCTACCTGGCGCGTATCGAAGAGCTAGCAGGCGTGCCGGTCGATATCGTGTCGACGGGGCCGGATCGTGAGCAGACGATTATTC
>JBCAZN010000582.1:0-1166 GCA_038533035.1 Pseudomonadota bacterium | reverse complement strand
CCAGCACAACGGCCGGAACCGAGTTCCGCGTGACACTACCGGGTCAAGCGGTTCTGGCCGCCGAGTAAATCTGCCGTTCTCCATGTTTTTCACTCTTGCATTGACCAGCGCACATCGCTAGGTACGGCGCTCTGCCGACACGCTTCGGCAGCAGGCGCCGGTAGCTCAGCTGGATAGAGCACTAGACTACGAATCTAGGGGTCGGGGGTTCGAATCCTCCCCGGCGCGCCATTCAAAAAATTCCAGGCAATGTCCTCGTAGTGCTTTTAATTGTAGGGTTCCCTGGGGATCGAGATCCTTCTTTCTCAACAGCGGGCGAGTTAGCCAGAAAAACTAGCTCGATCACCATGAAGCGTACGTCCGCGCGGCCAAGTTGCCATATGTCCCAAGGATTTGGGCGGAGTCGCATCGCGGGCTCGAGCAATCCGCCGAAGATACGCATTGGCGCAGTGCGATCTTTTGAGTTTCCTGCCAGTGGACTTCCGCCACTGAAGTGACCCGCTCGGAAGGCTTCCACGTTCCTGAAATATGCAGGATCAGCGATTGGGTGCACTGCGGCGGCACATGTTTGAAAATGCGAAATCGTCCGTTTCCCGATACGTGAGCACCCGAACAATTGCAGGCCGTTAGCCGCTGCACTGGAATTTGAAGGCTAATGCTGAACATGGCTGGTGCCGCTATTGCGATCTGCACTTCGCTTGGCTGGGACGGGAGGACTCGAACCTCCAACCTACGGTACCAAAAACCGGCGCTCTACCAATTGAGCTACGTCCCATCAGCGGGACGGAACATAGACAGCAAGTCCATTGGCTGCAAGACAGGAATCTGCTTGCACGCTGACTTCGCCGCAGCTAATCATCGCCCGTATTCGGCGGAGTGTAGCTCAGCTTGGTAGAGCACTGTCTTCGGGAGGCAGGGGCCGCAGGTTCAAATCCTGCCACTCCGACCAATGATTTCAACGACTTAGCAAAAGCGACCCTGAACTTTTGTCTCGTTTTTGTCTCGGAAGTTACGTGCGATTATCTTGCTTGCGCTCTAAGATACCGCCGCCACGGAGCGCCATATGTATCAAAGGGCCGTGGGAACCTACTCAGACAGATCAATCCCATAGACAAGCAGGCGAAGCTCTGGTCGCTCGACCATGATTTCATCAGCAAAGGTTTGCA
>JBCAZN010000581.1:0-1288 GCA_038533035.1 Pseudomonadota bacterium | reverse complement strand
CTGGGATGAACCTCGCAAGTGTGCCTTTCCACCACTATTGGAAACGCGCCGACGATGCGGGCCTCAACAAGGATCTGTGGCACTATTCGCTCCATAAATGCGCTGCTGACCAGGCGAAGTTTGGAAAGTTGGATAGGGTCGGCAACACGTCGATGACGGGCCTAGCCTATGCCTATCATTTCGATGCGAGCCTCTACGCGGCGTATCTTAGAGCCTATTCGGAATAGCACGGGGTGAAGCGAACCGAGGGGATCGTTCAATCTGTTGCGCGCAATGCTGAGAGCGGCGATATCACCGCAGTCACTCTTGATAATGGGCAAGAGATCGCGGGTGATTTCTTTATTGACTGCACGGGATTTCGCGCTCTCCTGCTGGGGCAGGAACTGGGCGTTGAATATCAGGATTGGTCGAAATGGCTGCCGTGTAACAGCGCGCAGGCAGTGCCGAGCGAGAGGCTTGAAACGCTTGTGCCATACACGAGGGCAACTGCGAAAACGGCTGGCTGGCAATGGCGCATCCCCCTGCAACACCGCACGGGCAATGGACATGTCTATTGCAGCGACTTTATTTCTGACGATGAGGCGGGAGAGACTTTGCTCGCCGGCCTCGACTCCAAACCATTGGCCGACCCTCGCCCCATCCGTTTCACCACGGGCAGGCGCGAGCAATTCTGGTCTCACAATTGCGCGGCCATCGGCCTGTCGAGTGGATTTTTAGAGCCCTTGGAATCAACCAGCATCCATTTGATCCAGTCGCATGTAAGCCGCCTGCTCCAGTTGTTCCCAACGAGTGCCAACCCTGAACAAGAACGTGCGGAATACAATCGCCGCTGCGTTGCGGAATTCGAGCAAATCCGCGACTTTCTGATCCTGCATTACCACCAGACCGAACGCGAAGATTCTGAATTCTGGCGATACTGCAAGAACATGGAAGTGCCGGATAGCCTTTCGCACAAGCAGGAATTGTTCGCCTCGTCGGGCCGGATAGGCCGCGACGCAGATGATTTGTTCCGCGAGGCAAGCTGGGTGCAGGTTATGCTGGGCCAGGGCGTGACACCAGCCGCACATGATCCGATGGCAAATGGCCTCGCCGATGCACAGCTTGGCGAATTTCTGGGTAATGTGCGAACTCTTATAGAGCGCGCCGTCCATTCACTCCCGACGCATGAGCAATACCTTCAAAAGCATTGCGCATCGGCGGCGAGCTAAGGGGCGCGGAGCGGATCACCGCCAGCGCCCCTCGCTTCTTAGAAGTTCACTTCTGCCGTGACATAGAAGCGGCGCGGATC
>JBCAZN010000580.1:0-1308 GCA_038533035.1 Pseudomonadota bacterium | reverse complement strand
CCCTCCTCCGGCGCGCTCAATTAAGCCTGTAGCCGCCTACTGCGCGAACTCACTCTCACCAACGGTTTCTTTCAGGAACACGTCGAGACCGCGAAAGAATTCCTGACGATGCTCCTGATTCGAGAGATAGTGATCCTCGTCTTCAAACGTCATATACGTTACAGGTGCCGATGAATCCTTAAGCGCCGACCGCATTCGTGTGAACTGATCAAAGTGCACACGAGCGTCAATCTCGCCATGCGCGAGAAACAGCGGTACCTTTAATTCTGCTGCCCGTTTCACCGGTGAGTTCTCGGCGATGGCCCGTTTACTGTCAAAGCCTCGCAGAATGAAGTTTTGTGCCGCTATCGATCCGAACCGATACTTTTTGATGTCAGTAATCATGTCCTGGAGATCTGTTACACCGGCCATCGATATTGCACACGCATAGCGCTCCGGCGATTTAATGGCACCAATAAGGGCCGCGTAGCCGCCGTAGGACCAGCCAGCAATACAGATCCGCTCAGGATCGGCCAACCCTGCCTCTACAACCCATTTTGCTCCGTCCTCGACGTCGTCCTGCATTTTTATCCAGTTCTCGCGTCCGGCCTCTTCAAAACTCTCGCCATAGCCTGCCGATCCTCGGAAGTTCATCTGCAGTACCGCAAATCCACGTGTTGCGAAATACTGTGCAAAGTAGTCGAAGCGTTTTGCCTTGCGTGCGTAGGGCCCACCGTGCGGCAAGATGATGAACGGAAGGTCCTTGATCTCCGCGGAACTCGTGATCGACGGCGGCACTGTCAGATAGGCTGGAATTTTGACGCCATCTCGCGCCGGGTACGTTACCGGCGATACAAGGCCCATTGCTTCGGTTGGCAGCTCGCCACGGATTTGCGCGAGTACGGTGACCTTATCGGTGTTCCCGTCAACAACGGCCAGCACACCCGGGTCGTACGCATTAGAGAGTCTAAAGAGAACGAGCCGCCCCTCATCTGAGCGATCAACATAGTCCACCGTATGGTCGCTGAATTGATCGCGCAATCGACTGAGCACCGTGTCGTATTCATCGAACAACACTGTTTCAGTTGTGTCGGCAACAAACTTCGCACCGATTGGTTTGCCGTCCCTGTTGATCACCAGTCCGCGGGCATCGTAGGCATCGTGATGAAAGAGTTCGCGGGAAATCTTTTTCTGGAGTAAGTCGTAGACATAAAGACCCAGCGTATCCCTGCCCGCCCGGTCACCAATGACCAGCTCATTCGGATTGTCCGTAAAGCCAAAAATCGGTGCGTCCGCTGCAAGGCCAGGATACTCGTCGGCATTTCGCCA
>JBCAZN010000579.1:0-1374 GCA_038533035.1 Pseudomonadota bacterium | reverse complement strand
AACCGCCGCAACACCACCCCCACGCCGAAGAAGAGCGCTCAGAGACCACCCTGACGCCGATGCTCGACGTCGTGTTCATCATGCTCATTTTCTTCATCGTGACTGCGACGTTTATCAAGGCGCCCGGCGAAGAAGTCGAACGCCCGGATACGACGACTGCCGATAAGCAGGAAGATGCAGCGATCCTGGTTGCCATTACGGCAGCCGATGAGATCTGGATCGACCGCAAGAAGCGAGATCCGAAAACGGTACGTACCGTCCTCGAGTCGTTGAAAGCGGAGAATCCGAAAGGATCGCTCGTCATCCAGGCCGATGAGGACTCGACCAATGAAACACTGGTCAAGGTCCTCGAAGCTGCGAAAGCAGCCGGCGTCACTAATGTAGCTCTTGCGTCGGACAACGACGGCTAGCGCGACCGCCAAGGAGAATATGATGGGACGTTATGCAATATCTATCGTTTTCGGTGTCGTCATTACGCTGAGCCTGCTGTTTGTCATGCAGTTGCTTATCGTGACGGGTAAACAGGCCCTGACCGAGCCGCGCGAGCGCCATAAGCTTGAGTTCGTTCGCGTCAAACGTAACGAAACGCTGAATACTGACGACTACGAGCCGGAAAAGCCGCCACCTCCACCGGAAACGCCGCCAGAGACACCACCTCAGGATCTCGACAACATTGATCCGGATGCACCGACGATTGATGTCGGTCGCCCCGAAATCAGTGCGAATACCGATATCGGCGGACCCGGCGGCATGAACATCGCCGAGGGTGACTATCTGCCGATCGTGCGTGTTGCTCCGGTTTATCCGGCGCGTGCATTGTCGCGTGGCCTCGAAGGCTTTGTGGATTTGTCGTTTACAGT
Source organism: Pseudomonadota bacterium (assembly GCA_038533035.1). Lineage (GTDB taxonomy): Bacteria > Pseudomonadota > Gammaproteobacteria > Steroidobacterales > Woeseiaceae > UBA1847. The sequence goes on along the minus strand of JBCAZN010000579.1, from coordinate 514 downwards.
GACATCGGCGGGAACCGTTAAAGACCCGATTGTTCTGCAATCAACCAGCAGCTTGTTTGAACGCGCCGCCGTACGTGCGGTGCTTAAATTCAAATACAAGCCGAGAGTCGTCGATGGCGTACCGGTAGAAGTACCGGGCGTGAAAACGCGAATTTCATTCCAGCTGGAAGACTGAGTCAGACCGGGGCCTGCGGGCCCAGGCGGGAATAGTAGAGGATACTATTTGATATGAATATGAAACGTGGAATCTCGTTCAAGTTGTGCACGATGCTGCTTGCCGGATTATTCGCAACCGGCGGAGCGTGGGCGCAAAGCGGTAGCGCCGATGCTGACACCGACGATACGAAGACCAAGCAGGCCCAGGCGGTCAGCAAGGAATTCTACGAGAAAATCCAGCGGGCACAGGAAATGGTGGACGCAAAGGATTACAACGGCGCGTTACGAACAATCAATAATCTGTACAACCCGGATAAGCTGACGGAGTACGAACAGGCGCAGGCACTGAACTACCTCG
>JBCAZN010000578.1:0-1382 GCA_038533035.1 Pseudomonadota bacterium | reverse complement strand
GCCGGTCAGGATTGCATCGGATTGGCGCTGGCCGGCTTCGTAGTCGTGCAGGCAGCGCAGCACGATCGGCGTGCTACCCCTGCAGCAAAACGTACACAGAATCCTGGCAACCGCCGACCTGGTCTGATTCACCCTTTCGCGTAAAAACCTGGTGTCAGTGACCTGGTTTTCGACAAGAAAACCAGGTCACTGACACCAGGTTTCGGGGTAGAATCCGCGGCCCATGAAACAGCGCGTAATTTTGGGTCTGTCGGGCGGAGTCGATTCTGCCGTTGCTGCCCTGCTCCTCCAGCAGGACGGCTACGATGTGCAGGCCCTGCACATGACCAACTGGGAGGACGACGACGGCTACTGCACAGCCGCCGACGATCTCCAGGACGCACGCGATGTTTGTGAGCAGCTCGGCATTACGCTGCATCACGTCAATTTCTCGACGCAATACCGCGATCGCGTGTTCGCGTATTTCCTCGATGAGTACCGCGCGGGTCGCACGCCGAATCCTGACGTACTCTGCAATCGCGAAATAAAGTTCGGGGAGTTTCGCAACTACGCCAAACGCCTCGGCGGCGACTTTCTCGCCACGGGGCACTATGCACAGAGCGCCGTCATCGATGGCGAGGGCGCCTTGCTAAAAGGCGCCGACCCACGCAAGGACCAGAGCTACTTCCTGCACCAGGTGTCGGCCGACGCGCTCGCAGAGACTTTATTTCCACTGGGCGAGTTACAGAAAGGCGATGTACGTCGAATTGCACAGGATGCCGGACTTGTCGTGCACGATAAAAAGGATTCGACGGGCATCTGTTTTATCGGCGAACGCCCCTTCCGCGAATTCCTGAGCACCTACCTGCCGGCCAACCCGGGCCCGATGCGGACCCCGGGCGGTGAACTCGTCGGTGAACACCAGGGACTCATGTACTACACGCTCGGGCAACGCCAGGGATTGCACATCGGCGGTCGCAACGACCGGCCGGAACTCCCCTGGTACGTCGTCGCCAAGGATCTCGACGAGAACGCCCTGATCGTGGCACAGGGAGAACACGAGATGCTGTTCAGCACCTGGCTGATCGCAACCGAACCAACCTGGATCGGCAGCGAGCCCACAGCGCTCGATAACGGGCTGCGGTGTTCGGCAAAAGTGCGCTACCGGCAATCTGATCAGGCGTGCCATGTCGAACGCACCGAATCCGGGCTTAAAGTTTCGTTCGAAACCCGGCAGCGCGCCGTGGCGCCCGGTCAGTTTGTTGTTTTCTATGATGAAAACCGCTGCCTGGGTGGCGCCACCATCGACGAAATTGGCTGAGCAGACCCCATACCCATCCGTTATAATGCGCACCCCCGCGGCCGGCAGGCCGCAAACAAACAGTTAACCCCCGGAGAAGACA
>JBCAZN010000577.1:0-1390 GCA_038533035.1 Pseudomonadota bacterium | reverse complement strand
TCACAGTCCTTGAGCAGTCGCTGCAGCGCGTCCAGTTGCGAGCGCCGCCAGTTGAGGTCGCGGGTTTTACCGCTCGCAAACGTCAAACGCAGCGCGTCGAGCGTCGGCGTGAATTCGATCGTCGCAGGCGACGTGTGTGCGAGTGCTTCGGACATCCGGAATCTTTAGGCAAGTCTCATGCGGGGCATATAGGGTATCATCCCGCGCCATCATTTCATGTGGAACTGTTTCGTGGGCGAATCCTTGAAATCACCGGGCTGGTGGGGCGGCGTAGTGCTGGCCGTCGCTGTTTCGGTCGCGGCCGGCTACGTGGCCGCCTGGTTTGGTGAGGCCGTGCTCGGTTTCGAGAAAAGCCCTGTCAGCGCCATCATGATGGCCGTTATCATCGGCATGCTGATTGCGAACACCATTGGCATACCGGACAGTCTGCTCGCGGGACTAAGGTTTTGTACATCGACGATTCTGCGGATCGGCATCATGTTGCTCGGCATTCGCCTGAGCTTGCTGGCCGCCGGGCAGTTCACACTGGTTGCACTGCCGTTCGTTCTGGCTGCAATTGCGATTGGTCTTTTTACCGTCGGGCTACTCGGTCGCTACATGGGTCTGTCGAAACAGCTCAGCGGCCTGATCGCCGTCGGCACGAGCATTTGTGGATGCACGGCGATCGTTGCTACGGCACCGCTCATCAAGGCCAACGAGTCCGAGGTAACGTACTCGATTGCCTGCATCACGATTTTCGGTGTGGTGGCCATGTTCCTGTATCCGTTTCTTGCGCACCAGGCGTTCGCACTGCAGCCGGAGCTCGCTGGTTTGTTTCTCGGCACGTCGATTCACGAGACCGCACAGGTGGCCGGCGCAGGCATGATGTACGAGGCGCAATATAATGCGCCGGTGGCCCTGGAAATTGCGACTGTCACGAAGCTCGTGCGCAATCTCTGCATGATCGCAGTCATTCCGCTGGTCGGCGTCCTGTTTGCCGCGGAACGCGGCTCGGCCGATACCTCGAAAATTAATTTTCTTGCGATGATCCCGTGGTTCATCGTTGGCTTCGCGGCGATGTCAGCGCTGCGCACGGTGGGTGATCTTGGCGACAAGCCGTTCGGCATCCTGGAGCCTGCAGTCTGGAACGAGACCGTGCTGTTCCTTCGTGAAGCGGCGGAGCGCTGTCTCCTGGTCGCGATGGCGGCAATCGGACTGACGTCTATGTTTGCCAGCATTGTCAAAATCGGCATGCGGCCGTTTGCGCTCGGCCTGTTCGCCGCGGCACTGATCGGTGGTGTCAGTTTTGGCCTGATTTACCTGTTCGGACCGAGTTTGGTCGGACTGATCGCCTGACTTCTTAAGCGTATTGTTCCCGGGTCGGGATGCTGGCAATTGCGCCAGCTTGCTG
>JBCAZN010000576.1:0-1405 GCA_038533035.1 Pseudomonadota bacterium | reverse complement strand
GTTGCTGAACCTCGACATTGAGGAACAGACCAGCGAGGCCTTGTCGCGGCTCGGCATCGAACTCGAAGACGTGTACGAACGCGAGCTCGATGCGGGTCTCGGCAACGGCGGCCTCGGCCGACTCGCCGCCTGTTTCCTCGACAGCTGCGCAACGCTGGGGCTACCCGTCGTTGGCTACGGCATTCGTTACCAGTACGGCATGTTTCATCAACGCATTGAAAACGGTCATCAGGTCGAGGAACCGGATGCGTGGCTGCGCGCCGGTTTTCCGTGGGAAATCGAGCGGCTGGAGCTTGCGCAAACGATTCACTTTGGCGGTCGTACGTCGAGCTACACGGACGCCAGCGGCACGACCCGTTATGCCTGGGTCGATACCCACGACGTGCTTGCTATTCCGTTCGACGTACCGGTACCGGGCTATCGCAACGAGATCGTCAACACGCTGCGCCTCTGGTCCGCATCGGCGACTGACGAATTCGATCTCGAGGAGTTCAACGCAGGCAGCTATGCCGATGCGGTCGCCTCGAAGAATGCAGCCGAGAACATCACCATGGTGCTGTATCCGAATAACGAAACGGAAAGCGGCCAGGAGCTGCGACTGCGGCAGCAGTACTTTCTCGCGTCAGCGAGCCTGCAGGACATCATCCGCTTCTGGCAAATACGACATGGCGACGACTTTACCGACTTTGCCGAAAAGAACTGTTTCCAGCTGAATGATACGCACCCGGCCGTCGCGGTACCGGAACTCATGCGGCTGTTGATGGACGAGCACGGACTGGAGTGGGACGAGGCCTGGGAGATAACCCAGAAGACGATGGCGTATACAAATCACACGCTGCTGCCCGAGGCGCTCGAGCAGTGGCCCGTGTCCATGTTCCGACGCCTGTTGCCGCGCATTCTCGACATCATCTACGAAATTAACGCGCAATTTATCAGCGAGATCAGCGAGCGCTGGCCGGGCGACAACGACCGGGTATCGCGCATGTCACTGATCGCCGAAGGCAGCGAACCGATGATCCGCATGGCTTACCTGGCTATTGTCGGCAGCTACTCGGTGAATGGCGTTGCTGCGCTGCATTCCGATCTGCTGGTCAAAGGCCTGTTCCGTGACTTCGCAGAACTCTGGCCACAAAAATTCAATAACAAAACGAATGGAGTGACGCAGCGTCGCTGGCTCGCCGCGTGCAATCCGGAACTGTCGGCGCTGATCACTTCAAAAATTGGCGACGGCTGGGTGACCGAGCTTGCGGAGCTCGAAAAACTCGCACCTCTGGCGGACGATGCCGACTTTCGCGAGAAGTGGCGCGCGGCCCGTCGCATCCGGAAAGCCAAGCTCACAGGCGACGGCTGGGTGACCGAGCTTGCGGAGCTCGAAAAACTCGCACCTCTGGCGGACGATGCCGAC
>JBCAZN010000575.1:0-1414 GCA_038533035.1 Pseudomonadota bacterium | reverse complement strand
CGATCGCCTGCGCGACAAGGAAGTGGTTGGCAAGCTGTTCTCGGAAATAGGTCCGCGTTTCAAGGAGCGTCCGGGCGGTTACCTGCGCATCCTGAAGACGGGTCCGCGTCCGGGTGACGCTGCTCCGATGGCTATCGTGATGCTCACCGAGCAGGCGGAAGCCGAGGTTGCGACCGAGGAGTAAGTCCTGTCCGCCAGGGTCTGAAAAAGCCGGGTATTGACCCGGCTTTTTTGTGCCTGGATACTCCGTAAGCTCTTGAATATATTAACGAAAAACGCCTTTTCCCCAACCAGCTCTTAGACTCGATCAAATCCGCATTTGTGAGTCGGCTCACAGTGCAGACGGGCCGGAATCTCTACAGTTATTGCTGTAACAATCGCAAATGGATTTCGATATCAGCAACGACAAGGCATTCGACGACTGCGTCATTCTCGACAGGGAGACTTTCGATCCTGACGCTGTCTTTCTTGAAGACATCGTCGATGACGAGGTCCTGCCGTACCTGAGCCTGGCTGTTGACGGCCTTACCGAAGGTGCCGAGCAGAAGAAGGGGAAACTCGAACTCCGCCCGGAAGACGTTGCGGCCAACGAAGCCATCGGGCCGGATACAACGTTGCCGTCGGTGGCACTCGACCCTGAGCAACTCGATGTCTATGGCTGGGAGCCGAGTCTCTGGAAAAAGATCAAGGGCTATCTCGGCCTATAGCCTCCTCGGGTCTCTGACCTGCTACCATCCGCGGATGATATTCAACAACAAGACTGTCGTCGTGACCGGCGGCTCCGAGGGCGTGGGCGCCGCCGCCGCACGCATGTTCGCCGAGGCGGGCGCCAACCTGATGCTGGTTGCCCGTAGCAAGAAAAATCTCGAAAAAATTGCAGAAGAGCTGCGTGACAAGACGCGGGTCGAGATCTTCGCAATGGACGTTGCGGACGCAGACTCTTGTGTCGACCTCGTCAAGAAAACCCATTTCGAATTTGAACGCATCGATGTACTGGTCAACAACGCCGGCTACCACAGTCGCGGCCTGGTTGAGGAAGTCGGGGCGGATGATCTCGGCAGAATGATCGACGTCAATCTCAAGGCGCCGCTCATGCTGACGCGATTGGTACTGCCTTACCTGCGCGAGGCCGGTGGCGGGGCTATCATCAACGTCGGTTCGCTTGCCGGCAGAACGCCGTTGCCAGGCAGCGCCTGCTACGCGGCCAGCAAGGCAGGGCTGCGTTCCTTCACCTACTCGCTGGGCTACGAACTTGCCGACAGTGGTATTAAACTTGCCATCGTATCGCCAGGTCCGATCGATACCGGATTCATCATGGCGGATATCGACGCAACCTCCGACCTGACTTTTTCCCAGCCGTTGAGTACGGCCGACGAGGTCGCGCAGGCCATTCTCGACCTGTGTGGCAACAATC
>JBCAZN010000574.1:0-1446 GCA_038533035.1 Pseudomonadota bacterium | reverse complement strand
CAGGATGCTGTCGATCAATGCATAAAGCTCCGCAGGATTCGCGGCGTTACGCCGACGGTGTGCTCGAGTATGAGCAGGACAAGGTTGAGATTCAGCCGTTCCGCGGTGATGCGTCGAAGAAACGGACCAAGGTTCGCAGTACGGTCGAACTCAATGACGGCAGTCGGGTTGCCGTCGACTACGACCTCGTCAAGCGCGAGTCCGGCTGGCTGATTTTCAATGTTGTGATCGAGGGTGTCTCGTACGTTCGCAATTATCGCGCCGAACTCGATACCGAAATTCGCGGCAGCAGTCTTGACGCCGTCATTCAACGACTCGAAAGCGAGGCCGGAATCGAGTCGGATGGCTGAATTCGAACTCAGTGACGACGGCGAAGGACGCTTTTCGTTGCGTGGCGAAATGACGTTCGATTCCGCGGAGCGAATTCTTGAGCGAAGCGAAAGCCCGTTTGAGCAGCACACCCGAATCGAAGTTGACCTGTCCGGCGTCACCGTTGCGGACTCTGCCGGACTTGCGCTGCTTCTCGAGTGGGTCACCTGGGCAAATCACACGGTGCGCGAGATCAGTTTCGTGGATATTCCGGAACGCGTGATGGCAATCGCCAAAACGACAGAAGTCGATGGACTGCTGTCACGCGGCGAACGCTGGGCCGGGTTTATCGAGGCGCCGGATCAGTAGTCCTCGTCTTCCTCGAGGAACTCGTCAAAAAATTCATCATCCTCAGGCGGGTAGCCGTCGTAGATTTCGTACTCGCGATTCTGAAGATAGGATTCACGTAGCGTGACGTACGGAGACTTGGAATCCTCAATCAGCTTGTCCGTCGCAAGTAACCGGTAGCGCAGATCAATGACGCTCAGTACGGTCAGCTTGTCGCGGACAGACGTATTTTCATAGTGATAGAGCGGTCTTGCGAGGAAGTCGAGAGGCATTGCAACAACGCCGCGCAGGGTTTTGGGACCCATGAAAGGTAGCATGACGTACGGTCCGTCCGGCATGCCCCAAACCGCAAACGTTTGCCCGAAGTCCTCGGGGTACTCTTCCATGCCGCCTGCCGTCGCAACGTCAAACAGGCCTCCAATCCCGATCGTACTGTTCAACAGGAACCGTCCGGTCTCCGAAAAGCCGCGACCGGGTTTTCCCTGCAGGAAATTGTTGACGATGGAGCGGGGCTTGGTGAGATTGGTGAAAAAGTTGCTGACCCCTTTGCGGACCGGCGAAGGCATTACCGCGCGATAGCCCTTCGCGAGCGGACGTGTTGTCACTTTGTCCAGGCCCGTGTTGAAACCATAGATCGTTCTATTCAGCGGTTCCCAGGGATCGTGCTCAACGCGCTGAGCTTCGGGGACTGATGCACAGGCGCCCAGTGACAGTGAAACAGTCACCAACAGTAGTCTGACAATAGTGTTCATAACACTGAGTTTAGCGGCTCGCGGCGATAGAGCGAGA
>JBCAZN010000573.1:0-1471 GCA_038533035.1 Pseudomonadota bacterium | reverse complement strand
ACACGACCGTGAAAAAGAGGCCGGCGCTGTATTCGCCGAGTACGAGGGTTTCGAAGACCCGGTGTATTACGCACGCAACGAGGACGAGAAAACGCCTCGCTACACCTACGAGCGCGGCAACTGGTTCGACGCCGTTGGTGAGGAGGCACGCGCGGTCCGTGACTCTGTCGGCCTGTTCGACTTTTCAACGTTTGCAAAGTATCGGGTCGAAGGCTCAGGGGCAGAAAAATGGCTCGACGGCCTGTTTGCGAACCGTGTTCCCACTGAGAACGGCAAGATGGCATTGATGCCGATGCTGAGCCCGGCTGGCCGCGTCATCGGAGATTTCACGCTGACTCGATTTGCCGACGAACGCTTCATATTGCTGGGTGCGGGCGCGATGCAGCGCATTCATATGCGCTGGTTCAACGATCACTTGCCAGCGTCCGGTGTGACCATTGAGAACATTACCGAACAGCGCGCCGGACTGCATATCGCGGGGCCGCACGCTCGATCAGTCCTGGCTAAACTCACGGATGCAGATGTCAGCAACAAGGCGCAGCCGTTCCTGACTGCGCGCGAGCTCAACCTTGCCGGCGTTCACGATGCGATTGCCGCTCGCGTTTCGTTCACGGGTGAGCTGGGTTACGAGCTGTACGTACCGTGGGACGATCAATCCATCGTGTTCGATGCGCTGCGAGATGCAGGCGAGGAATACGGACTGCGCCTCGCCGGCTCGCACGCACTCATGTCGTTGCGCCTCGAAAAAAGTTTCCCCAGCTGGGGACTCGAGCTGGCATCCGACTACTTTCCGGACGAGTCCGGTCTCGAGCGATTCATTGCGGTCGACAAAGGCGACTTTGTAGGCCGCGACGCGTATCGGAAACATCTGGACGACGAAGGTGCACGCGAGGTGATTACGACGTTCATCATCGACGTTGACAAGGCGGACGCCTACTCAGGCGAACCGGTCTACTGCAATGGCGGGCTGGCCGGCTACGTTACATCCGGCGGCTACGGCTATCGCGTGGACAAGAGTCTTGCGCTTGGCTACCTCGCCGCCGAGTTCGCAGACTACGACGGGGCGTTTGAGGTCGAGATTCTTGGCGAGATGCGGCCCGCAACTCGTACCGAACAGCCCGTGTACGACCCAAGCGCGGCGCGCATGCGAACATAACTCGTGGCACGTTTTGCACGTTTTGTGGTGTCGAATTATCACGCTGCCGCCGTGACGAGCTATGATTGGGCGTGCACTCGATAATACGAAAAATTATGTGCGTCGGTGTCGCAGCTCTTTTCGCGACATCAGTACAAGCCGAAGCCGGCAGCACAACCGAGTTTTGTATTGACGGTGAATTCGATCTGGGTGCCCGCTACCAAGGGTTGAAGCCGGAGGCTGGTGAGTGGTATCCGATGACCTGGTGCGTCATTTCCGAAGGCAACGATGGCCGCGTCCAATTTTCCGGGTCGGGCAAATCCACCCCTGACATGG
>JBCAZN010000572.1:0-1505 GCA_038533035.1 Pseudomonadota bacterium | reverse complement strand
AACTCGGGCGCCCATGAGCAATTCGCCAAAACCCGACTACAGTTTCGTCGAATCGCGACGCAGCGCGGCTTCGCGCCGCCGGATGAGCACCGCTCGACGTGTCTATTACGCACTCGGGCTACCGCTGTTACGCGGCGTGATTCGGCTGCTGACCGCAACCTACCGTGTCGAAAAAGTGATCGGTGCCGAGCACATTGAACCGTTTATCGAGTCCGAGACTATTTGTGCGCCTGCCTACTGGCACCAGCACCACGTCATTGGTTCGACCTTGATTCGTTCGTGGATCAAACGCGGCTTCAAGGCCTGTTTCCTGGTCTCGGGTTCGGTTGACGGCGAAGTCCCGGAGCGCGTTGCTCGTGCATGGGGCGCTGAAGTCATACGCGGCTCGGCCAACCAGAGTGGTGCCCTCGCCCTGCGCGACCAGCAGCAAATGATGAAAAACGGTTATTCGATCGTTACCACGGCCGATGGGCCACGCGGGCCGCAGCACGAATTCAAATTGGGCACGATCCTCATGGCCCGCATTGCCGGTGTGCCGGTAATTCCGATCGGCTGCGCCGCCGACCGGGCCTGGTATCTGAATCGCTGGGACCGTTTCATGATTCCCAAGCCGTTCGCCCGGATTGCGATAGCAATCGGCGAACCCTATCCCGTACCTCGCAGTATCCCGCTCGATGAGCTGGAGCCGCACCGGCTGAACGTTCAGCAAGCAGTCATGTCTCTTATGGCAAGGTGTGAGCAACGTTTACAGGGTGCGGAGGACGATACCGCGTGAATTTCGTGAAAATGACCGTATTGGCGCTGCTTCTGGCGCTGCCGCCAATGGCGATGGGCTCTGATCCAACGCTGGTCCCGCATCGTGCGGAATACAAAGTTAAATTTTCAGTTGCCTCCGGGCGACTCAATACCGAGCTGCGCGGCGATGACGAGGCCTATACGGCCCGCTATGTCGTGAAGCCAACCGGCATTGCGAAAGTGCTCGTGGGCGGTCGTATGGACGTGACCTCCGAGTTCCAGGTTGATGATGGCGGCGTCCGTCCGACCGGGTTTCAATCGAAGGATACGATTCGAAACGATCCTGACGTCAACCTCGCTTTCGACTGGACGACAAACCAGGCGGTCGGCACGGTAGGTACGGATGATGCTGTTTTCGATATCGAGGGTTTTGCCTACGATTTCGTGTCCCTGCAGTACGAATTGATGTACGACCTGTTGCACGGTGAAACCGACGCGACCTACCTGATTTTTGACGTCGACAAGATGCGGGTTGCAAACGTCACGCGGGGCGAGACGAAAAAGGTTAAAACCCGGTACGGGTCCTTTGAGGCGGTCTCGGTTAGCCACCAGCGCGAAGGGTCGTCACGCGTGACAACGTTCTGGTGTGTGGAAGAACTTGGCTACCTGCCGGTCATTATGGAACAGCACCGTAAAGGCAAACTGAATTTTCGGGCGTCGCTGGTCAAGTACGCCCCGCTCTAGCCAAATAAGATCGCCAGCTGCAGTCC
>JBCAZN010000571.1:0-1519 GCA_038533035.1 Pseudomonadota bacterium | reverse complement strand
AAAAGCCGGTAAGCAACAGAACGCGATCGAGAATTATCGATGCCCGCGCTGTGCCGGTGCGATGAACAAACTGGTCGACCCGGAACAGACGCATGTCTGGTTTGAACAGTGCGACTCCTGCAGCGGCTCGTTCTTCGATGCCGGTGAGCTGACCGACCTGGCGACGGTATCCGTATCGGATTTTTTCAAGCGTTTTGCGGCGCCCCGGCGGCCCGGAACGGAGAATATTGATTGACCTATGCAGTGACACGGTAACCCGGCCGACTGAGGCCATGATGTCGGCAAAGGTCAGATATACTCTCCCGTTGATCTGTTACCTCGTCCCCGGACATGACCGAAAAGCGACCACTACTTGAAAACCTGATGCATCGGCGCGTGCCGCAGTTCGTTGGCATGTACGTCGCGGCGACCTGGCTGGTCATCGAACTGGGCGACTGGGTGACGGAACGCTTCAACCTGCCGACCATGGTCACCTCGTACGTATTCGTGGCCATGCTCGTAATGTTGCCGGCAGTCGTCCTGTTCGCCTATAACCACGGCGCGCCGGGCCACGATGAGTGGACGAAGTCAGAGCGCGTCGTTATCCCTTTGAATGGCGCGTTGGCGTTGCTACTTCTCTATGCCATGGGTCCGCTGCTAGTTGTCGAAGCGGCGACCGAGACCGTTCAGATCGCCGATGAGACCGGCACCCTGCAGGAATTCGAGGTCGCAAGGCGTGGCCACCACAAAAAGGTCATCGGGTTTTTCTGGCAGAACCAGTCGGGAAACAGCAATCTGGACTGGCTTTCCTACGGCTTGCCGTTGATGTTGGCGTACGATCTAAATCGCGTGTCTCCTGCAATCACCGTCGAGACGCCGTTTGATTCAGCCGCCATCCGGAACGAGCTGAGCGACAATGGTCACCCCTCGTTCGTCGGTGAGCCGCAAGGTCTGCGACTGGAAATTGGCAGGGACAACCGAAGTGCGGCGCTGATTATCGGCAGCTTTTCGCAGCGTGACGGGACCTTCACGATCAATACCACAGTGCTGGAAGCAGAGAGCGGCCAGGTCATTGCAGAGTATTCCGTAACTGGTAGCGACTGGCTTACCGCGGTTGACGATATCAGTGCCGCCGTACTGGAATCTCTTGAGATTGAACCGAGCGACAACCAAAGTAATGACCCGATCGGTCAGCATTTCTCCGACTCATTAGAGGCCATTGAGCACTTCACTAATGGCCACGTCGCACTGAACGTCGCTAATGACTATCCGCAGGGCATCGCTGAATTGCAAAGCGCGGTAGCGATTGATCCCGAGTTCGCTGAAGCCAATGGCGTACTGTCGACAACCCATTATCTGAACAGTGATCTTGAGTCGGCCCGCGAGACAGCCTCTCAAGCTTTGAAAAACAGTTATCGATTGTCGGAAACCAGCAAGTTCGTTCTCAAGGCCAATCGCTATATTTTCGATGGTGACTTCGATCGCGGCACACGCGTTATCGAAATCTGGTCGCGGGTTCAGCCAAACAGTACTTATGCGT
>JBCAZN010000570.1:0-1521 GCA_038533035.1 Pseudomonadota bacterium | reverse complement strand
GAAACCGCTCGGCAGCCGGGAGAAACTCTCCGGGAGAGATCATGCGGCCACGACGGTCAATCATTCGCAGCAGCACCTCGTAATGTTGTTTCTGACGGTCGCGATCACAAAGCGGCACGATGGATTGGCGGAACAGCCTGAAACGGTTCTGGTCGAGCGCAAGATGAATGCGGGGTACCCACTGCATTTCATCACTTCGTCGGACCACCACGGAGTCATCCTTGCGATACAGGTGGCTTTGATTACGTCCCGACTCCTTCGCGACGTAGCAGGCCGCTTCAGATATTCGCAGAACGTCTTCGACCGATTGCATTTCGGGACTTAGTGCAACAGCGCCAACGCTGGCACTGACCCGTAGCGTAGTGCCTTGCCATTCGAAGCGAAAATGCTCGGCAACGTCACAGACGGATTTCGAAACCTTGTCAAGATGTTCGTCGGAACAGCCTCGCAGCAGGATGGCGAATTCATCGCCGCCCAGCCGTGCGATCGTGTCGCGGTCCCGTAGCCGATCCGACAGCGCTTGTCCCAGCTCACCGAGCAGTTTGTCTCCACCAGCCTGGCCGCAAGTGTCGTTGACGACCTTGAAGTCGTCGAGATCGATGTAACACAGGGCGAAGCCGGACTGGCCGGCTGTTGCATCAGCCAGCGCCTGCTGCAACTCGCGCGTGAATTCTGTTCTGTTCAGCAGGCCCGTAAGGACATCGCGCGACTCATGGTATGACAGCTGTTCAGTCAGCGAATGTGTTTCCGTGACATCGAATATGACGCCGTCGATGAATGGCATCGAGCTGCCGGGGTCTGAATTTGCCACGCCCTTTTCGAATAACCACTTGGTTTTTCCATCCGCCCCCACAATTCGGTATTCCAGGGTGAATGGTTTGCCGGAATCGAGTGCTGCATCCAGTGCGGCGCGTGTCTCATCGGCATCTTCGGGGTGAATAATGCTCGAGAACCTGTGTCGGGCGTTGTCAATAAAATCGCTTGCTGGATATCCAGAGATCGTCTCGATGTTGTCGCTCATGAACTTCGTCGTCCAGGAATCATCAGCGATGCGTCGATATACCGCACCCGGAATATTGGAAACTATGGTGCGAAACTGTTTCTCGCGCGCCATCATTGATTGCTCGATCCACTTGCGCTCGCTTATGTCTGTGTGCGTTCCGACAATGCGAACGGACGAGCCACCGACCCGATCGACGGACTTGGCACGCCCGAGAATCCAGATCCAGTCGCCAGTGCAGTGTTGCATCCGGTATTCGTGCTCGAAATTCGACAGTTCGCCGCGAATGTGCGCCCGGAGATTGTTGAATGTCTCGCGAACGTCGTCAGGATGCATCAACTCACGCAATGTTTGCGGCGTACCGGGTAACGTGCCGGGTTCGTAGCCGAGCATCTTTTCCCAACGCGGGCTAAAGTAAATCGAGCGTTCCGCGACATCCCAGTCGAACAGCCCGTCGTTGGCGGCGTCGAGCGCATGTTGCAATCGTTCTTCACTCAGGCCAAGCGCTGTCTCAACGCTTC
>JBCAZN010000569.1:0-1521 GCA_038533035.1 Pseudomonadota bacterium | reverse complement strand
ACTTGTCGCTGAGTTCGACTTCAACAATCGTCAACAAGATGTCCGGCGTAGTTACCGTACTGGGCACCGGGCGACAACAGAAACGGGTCGCCGGCTACATCGATAGCATCATGATGAACTCACAACGCCAGGTCCTGATCGAAATGACGATTGTTGAAGTCGAACTCAGCGACAAGTACCAGGCGGGAGTTGACTGGCAGCGGCTGTCCGACAACGGTGGCCTTGATAACAATGGCGTTTCGGTCCGCAGCGAATTGCTCGGTGCCGCGCTCAACACGCCTCCGGTGTTCTCACTCGGCTACAACGATGCCGGCAACAACCTTTCGGCAACGGTCAAGCTGCTGCAGCAGTTTGGGGACACCAAAGTGCTCTCAAGCCCGAAAATCATGGCGCTCAATAACCAGACGGCATTGCTCAAGGTTGTTGAGGAAAATGTCTACTTCAATGTCGAACTCGATATTCGTGACGCGACGGCCGATATCCCTGAACGGCGAACCTTTACGAGCACCATCCACACGATCCCCGTTGGCCTTGTTCTAAGCGTGACACCGCAAATTTCGGAGAACGGTTTTGTCAGCCTTAACGTACGACCCACGATCAGTCGCATCACAGGATTCGCTATTGATCCCGCGCCGCGTCTCGCTGGCGCAGATTTCGACAACCTGATTCCCGAGATCCAGGTCCGCGAGATCGAATCGCTGTTGCAAGTACGGAACGGCCGCACGGTTGTGCTCGGTGGCCTGATGCAGAACGAACGGACCAGCTCAAAGGACGGCGTTCCTGGCCTTTCAAGAATTCCAAAACTGGGCAAGCTGTTTTCGTACACGTCCGACGACCTGGTTAAAACGGAACTTGTAATTTTTCTCAAACCGACGATCGTGAACAAAGGCGTCACTCCAGCTACCGCAGGAACGGTATCCGATTACTACGACGCGTCAGCCAACGCGGGTCCTGCCACAACGATTGAATACCGGTAGGTCGAATGAAGAATCCACTCGTAGACGTCATTCGCCAATCGACCGGCAGTGAACAGACACTGTCAGATTCAGGCAGTTTTGATACGAAGGATGCCGAGTTTGGTCCGACCGCGAATGATGAGGCTATCGAAGTCGTTCGCGATGACGAACTCGCGCTGCTCGAGGCGACCGGCGCTATCGTGCTCGATGATGGCACCATTTCGTTTCATGTCTCCGAAGTTCAGGACGATATCGACGCCAAGCTGGGCCTTGCCGGTGAACCAGATGAGATCCGCGAATTCGACCCTGAACGCGCGCCACTGATGTCGCGTTATGCGCCGGTATTCTGCCTGGCCGCCGCGTTGCTGGCCGCCGCCGGATGGAGCGCCTACACGCGCGTTGACGCATACTCGTCGCAAAGCAGTATCGGCGTAAACGAGATTCCCCAAAGCAGAAGCACCGACATTGCCGGTACCGTCCATATTGCTGGCGCGAGTGCCCGCACCGACGTAGTGCTCATGGCGACTCCCCCGTCCCGGTTTCTGCTTCGGGATTAATAAACGGG
>JBCAZN010000568.1:0-1538 GCA_038533035.1 Pseudomonadota bacterium | reverse complement strand
GCCAGCGGCCAACGCGCTTTCCGACGCGACCTCGATACCCGCGGACTCACCTGCCCGGCGAACCCAGGGCGCAACCGTTAATGCCGCAAAAAAGCCGTATACCACGGTCGGAATACCGGCAAGCACCTCGAGAAGCGGTTTCGCAATTGCGCGCACCCGCGCTGACGAATATTCGGCCAGGTAGATTGCGGTCATCAGGCCAACCGGCACCGAAACGAACATCGCGATTGCGGTGATCAGCATTGTGCCCGTGAACAACGGTACCGCGCCGAAGCTACCTGACGAACCCACCTGGTCGGCACGAATAGCCGTCTGCGGGCTCCAGTTCAGGCCGAACAAGAACTCGGTAACGGGCACTTTCTGGAAGAAGCGAATCGCTTCGAACAATACCGACAGGACAATGCCTATCGTCGTGAAAATCGCAATACTGGATGCGAGGATCAGCATCCAGCGCAGCACCGATTCGACCCGGTTGCGCGCGCGCAGGTCGGGATTGATCCGGCGCCACGCAATGGCGGCGCCAAGTACCGCCAGCGCCATTGCCAGCGTGGCCAGCAACTGGTGACTCCTGGCCGTGTAGTGATTGAATTGTTGTGCTGCCGCAGCCAGGTCCTCGTTGACCTCGATACTGACCACATCCCCTGACGCGAGGTTCTGGATGTTGTTGACGAGCAGGTTCAGCTCGCCGGCCGTCAGCGTTCGATATGAGTCCGGCAAGCCTTCGACGACCAGCGCCGTGATGACGCGAGGTTCGATCAACAACCACAGCAACACCAGCGCAAGCGCGGGCAGAATGCACCAGATGGCAACGTAGTAGCCGTAGTAACCCGGCAGCGAGTGCAACGCGCTGCTTTTGCCCGGACCGCCGACCATGGCAAGAGAACGGCCGCGTCCGAAGAAGAACGCGGCCGTTGCCATGAGGCCTAACAGCAGGATCAGGGTCGTGCTTTGCATAGTGTAATTTTAGTTTTCTGCAAGCATCAGCGGTATGAGGTTACGAACGTTAGCAGCAACTTCGCGGCGCTCTTCGTCCGGCATCGGAATCAGCCCACGTTCTGACAAGTAACCCTCTTCGCCCCAGGCGCGTTCACTTGTGAACTCGCGCAGGTAACCGCGCAGGCCGGGAATAACGTCGACGTGTGCTTTCTTCGCGTAGAAGTATAGCGGCCGGGACACCGGATAGTCTCCATCTGCGATCGCGTCAAACGTCGGTGCAACACCGTCGATTTGTGCGCCCTTGACCTTTTCCATGTTCTGGTCAAGGAAGCTGAAGCCAAAGATGCCAAAGGCATTCGGATTCGCCTGCAGTTTCTGTACGATCAGGTTGTCGTTCTCGCCCGCTTCAACAAACGCTCCGTCCTCACGAATTGTGTGGCAGATCGCCTTGTAGCGATTTTTGTCGCTGCTCTTGAGCGCGGCGATCCAGTCGACGGTTTTGCAACCGCTTTCCATCGCAAGCTCAACGAACGCGTCACGTGTACCCGACGTTGGCGGCGGACCGAGAACTTCAATTTTCGCGGCCGGAAGGTCAGGGTTGA
>JBCAZN010000567.1:0-1555 GCA_038533035.1 Pseudomonadota bacterium | reverse complement strand
ATGCGAATGGCGCAATGCGCGACAATTCCTTCACTGTGCAGAAACTTCGCGAAAGACACGTGCTCACGCTGGTAGCGCTCGGTCGCACGGTTGATGAAATCGCCGAGGACGAGGGAAAATCGCCGGCCACCATTCGCACACAGCTGGCCAGCGCCCGGAAGCAATTGGGTGCCCGCAACACGACACATTGTGTGAGCTTGGCGCTTAGCCTGGGATTGATCAGCATCGAACGCTGAGCTGGTGTGCTGCGATCGTCGAATCTGCTGCGAATTTGTGCTGGCCCCGTTCCTGTGAGTGATCAATTTGTAATGTATTTTCATCAGATTCGATGATTTCTTGGGCAACTGACGCCGTGGTAGTCCCCGAAGCCTGTTTTAACCTAGCTTGGGGGCTGTAATGGCCAAACAAATCGCAGTGAATGTAGGAGACGGTGTCTCCAATACGGATGGTGGCGAAATCAAAGAAGTTTCGCTCGTCCAAGGTGACAAATACTTTTTCGGTAATGTGAGTTCCGCAAGCGATGATTTCGACGAGATCATGAGCACCAACGCAACCTACGACCAGATGGTAGACCTTTTCTACAAAGCGGTCGGCGGAAAAGTTGAAGGCGTTGAAATCTCTGAAGTCGATTGCGACGGATATACGATCCAGATCACGAATGACGCCGGCGTCGTTGACACGCTACGGGTCAATGTCGACATGAACGAACTTGATCAGCAGTCCTTCGGCGGAAATGTTGGCGATAATCGCGACAGCTTCAATGTCGTGTCTGCCACCGATAACACGAAGTCCAGCAAGATCATCGGCACCAGCAAGAACTATTTCGACCAGACACTGGGCGAAAAAGTTGGCGGCATTGGCGACCTTGTAGGTGGTTCAGCAAAAGGCGAAAGCGACTATCAGGCACTGCTGGAAGCGGCACTGGATGAGAGCGACCATCGGGTCACCCTGCTGGACATTGACGGCGACAGCTTCACCTTCCAGGTGCATCGCAATGGTGCGGTCGACACATTCCTCGTGAAGGATGCTGCTGGCATTATTGCCAATGTCTTCGGAGCCGACTCGCTGCTGGATCCCAAGAACTCTGCCGATCAGTTCGTTTTTGTAACCGAAGACGACGCGCCCGGGAAGAAAATCGCAATCGGCACCGATGCAATTGCAGGCCCTGGCGAACCGGATCCGCTCGGTGGCTCACTCAAGGTCGGTGATTTGAAAGCACTTGTCGAGCAAGCTGATCAGATTGCCAAAGTAACCGTCACCGAGATCGGCGACCTGACGCAGATCGCGATCGCCGGCAATGGCGGCTCGACCGATATCATCACGATTGAGACGGATCTGCTCGCGTAGGTAAAGTCGCAAGACCCATCCGTAGATCACTTCCGGGCGCCTGTTACGGCGCCCGGATGTCTTTCGAAACCGGTCCAAGTTGCGGCACCCTTCAACAATTGGAAGGTTCAACGCAAAGCACCGGAACTGTTCGCCAAATGATGCGGAACTGCCCATGGCAGACCTCCGCGGCCGGACTTTTCCCTCTAGCGTGTTTCTGATAGCAAAC
>JBCAZN010000566.1:0-1576 GCA_038533035.1 Pseudomonadota bacterium | reverse complement strand
TATGAGCAATATTTTCCCTGTAAAGTTCTCGACTCCTGTTCGCATGCGAACTAGGAATGATTCATCCGTAGTATTTCTCGCGCCGACCGAGTCGCCAGCGCGAACTACTTTCCTGGCCAGATCCCGAAAAGAGTCTCCAATGCGAAATTCTCCAGAGAATACTTTGCGCCAGAACGATTTCTGCAGGAATCTGGAAAAATAGTAGTGTCGAAGAAACGCTCGTGCCTCGCCGGCGTCGGTACGTGCCCACGGATTCACCAATACCAAGCCTAAAACACGTGGATCTTCGTGCGCGTACATAAGACTAGCTGATGCGGCGTCGCACAATCCGAACAGTACAACGTGCCGCAGCGACCGATGTTGTTCATAAAAGCAATCAATCGCTGCTCTGATATCGTCGCCAACCGCTTCGAATTCGCGGAATGCACCGCTTGAATCGCCCATTCCGCGGAAATCGAACCGTAGCACTGGAAATCCTACATTCGCGAAATCTCGTGCCAGCAAAACGAACTGCCGATGGCTGCCGACGCGGTACTGCGGGCCGCCGACGATGATGACAATTCCAACGTTCGCATCCACATCCGAGCCGTGCAAGATCCCAACCATATTGTCATTGTGACAGCTTATGACGACAGGCGAGATGCTGCTCATGTCGACAAACTCCGCGCGATAAAGTCGGTCGACAGCCTGGTCAATTCAGCACTGGTTACTATCTCGGTCGACGACCAAAACGGATCGCCCTCGACTCGTTGGCCAAACGAAGCATTCCCTGCTGTCTTCGCGTTGTCGAGGATTTTTCTCCCTGCGGCGCTGACATCTGCTCCGGGAATGCGACTCACCTCAAGAACGGAAAGCTCGCCGAGATTTCTAAACGCGTCTACCGTGAGTTTGACAACTTCTACTTCGTTGAATAATTGAGACGATAATTCGTAACCGGCGACTTCAAGCAGTTCGCCGGCGGCCAGCCTTTTTTTCAGCGACGCCACAGTTTCCTGAGCATCGTCTGCCATCATCGAAGAGGCAACTCGCAGCCGCAGGAATTGCGTCATCGAGCGGCTGCCACTCGCAATTGGTTGCCAGAAAATCGATTTTTGCACTGTGAAATCAAAACGGCGTAGCGTTGCGGCGGCAAGCACACATCCAAGGCGGGTTGCAATTAGTGCAGTAACCTGGAAACCCTCCGTCGCGGCCCACCGCATGGCGCTGGCTATGTCTCGTTGCCATTCGTTCCAGGACGCGCCGTTGAATTCACCGTCGCTATCGCCTGTGCATGACAAATCGACGACGAGCGATGCGTAACCCGCCGCAGCCAATGCTTGCGCTGTTTGTGTGATTTGACGGCGCGACTTGTTCATTTCCTCAGCAAACGGAGGCACAAATAGAACACAACCAATGTGCTGGTCCGGCACGTGCAAAAGAGCGAATAGATTGCCGCGGTCGGTTGGAATAAAGGCTGGAAGCAACGCGTGCTTAGTCAATCATTCACCTTTTCGGCGACGAATTCAGTCAGCGTGCCGACCGTCTCAAATATGTCGGCCGATACTTCGTCATCACGGATTTCGATATCGAATTCTTC
>JBCAZN010000565.1:0-1578 GCA_038533035.1 Pseudomonadota bacterium | reverse complement strand
GCCATAAAGGCGTTGCCCTGTTTACGCACGATCGGCAGCAGTTTATTGAGAGAACTGTCGCCGTACTTGGTCTCGTAAGAGGTATTCATGCCAAGGTCCGCGGCAATTTTCTCGGCCTGGTTGACCTTGCGACTGCGTATCGAGCCGGTATCCACCTCAACCAGCCCGACAACATCCGGGTCCACCGACTTGATGAATTTCGTGATATCGCCAAGGGCGGTCTGGTTGCCAAGCACGTAGCCGGCTCCGGGCAGCGGCATATGCATGCTGGCACCGCCGCCGACGGCGTATCGAATGTTATAGAGGAGGAGTCGCATGCGGGGCATACGATACCGAATAGCCCCCGGCAACGCTATGCGCCACGCAGGCCAGAATTTCGTTAGAATAAGGCCTATAGCGAATCGCCAAAAAGAAGGATTTTTGACGCGTGTCTGAAAACAACCCGATACGAGTGTTTGCAACGCACAAGTTCGAGGAATCGGACGACTACCTGCGGCTATTCGAGTTCCTCGAAGCAGCGGATCGTTTCTATTATCTCAATATCAGCAAGCCGGAGAATCTTCCGGAAACGACCGACCCGCAGGGCATCAAGGACGAGCTGATTGCGCAGATCAAATTAGCCGAGGCGATGTTCGTGCTGCCTTCCATGTTTGATGAAAGTCCGGATATGGTGCGTTTCATGATGGACGTCGCCGATGCCAACAAGATCGGCATGATTGTCGTGCGGCCGTTTGGCGGCGTGTCTGAGACGCCACCGGAGCTGGTTGAGCGCTGCCAGGAACACATCGAATGGAATGACCGCGAAATGGTCGACGCGCTCAAGCGTCAGGCGCGCGGCGAAGACACAGCCCGCTGGGAAGTCCTCGATTTCCCGGGCTGGGACGCGGACGGGCCGACCGATTAGGCCCGTCGTCATCGCCCATCGCGGTGCATCCGGCTACTTGCCCGAGCACACACTGCCGGCCAAGGCACTGGCTTACGCGATGGGGGCTGACTATCTCGAGCAGGATATCGTTGCCACCAAGGACGATGAGCTCATCGTCATTCATGACGCGATCCTGAACTTTACGACGGACGTTGCGGAGAAGTTCCCGGACAGGGTGCGCGAGGATGGCCTTTATTACGCCCGCGACCTCGTCATGGACGAGATTCGCCAGCTCGATGTGCATGAACGCACCGACCGGGATGGCAAACCCGTGTATCCGGATCGCTACCCCATTGACGGCGATACGTTCGAAATTCACACACTCGGCGAGGAACTGACGTTTATCGCGCACTTGCAGGAGTCGGTCGGCAGGCCCGTTGGAATCTACCCCGAAATCAAGCATCCGGCGCTGCATCGGCAATCCGGCGTCGATATCTCGGTCAAGGTGCTAGAAACCCTGCAGGCGCACGGCTTCGATAGCCGCGAGGATTCGGCGTACCTGCAGTGCTTTGACGACCAGGAATTAATACGTATCCGCAACGAGCTGGGTTGTGAACTCAAGCTGGTGCAACTTATTGGTGATAACAGTTGGGGCGAGTCCAGGACGGACTACGACGAGCTGCGCAGCAAAGCGGGCCTGGAGCGCGTTGCGA
>JBCAZN010000564.1:0-1579 GCA_038533035.1 Pseudomonadota bacterium | reverse complement strand
TCAAAATACCGCGCAGGATATTGACCTCATTTTTGTCCGGCCGGGCGCGGTATTTTGACGGCGATCGACAGAACCCGGAAGCCGGACGAATGAGCGACGAATTGATCTACCTGGATTACGCGGCGACGACGCCGCTCGATCCGACAGTTGCGACGCGCATGCAGGAAGTGCAGCGGACGGTGTTTGCCAATCCTGCCTCGAACCATGTACTCGGTCGGCGTGCTGCCGATGTTGTCGCGGCGGCAGAGGCCAGTGTTCGCGCGTTGCTCGGCGCAAACGAAGGTATGCTGTTGTGGACGTCCGGTGCGACCGAGTCGAACAACCTCGCAATTCTCGGCACTGCCGAGCAGCGCGCGCATCGTGGCAAGCACCTCGTGACCATGCGCAGCGAACACAAGGCCGTCGTGGATGTATTTCGCGCGCTGGAGAAGCGCGGCTTCGAGGTAACGTGGCTGCCGGGAGACGATGCCGGCGTGCTCGACATTGCCGATCTCGAAGCGTCACTGCGTGACGACACGCAGCTGGTCTCGATCATGCACGTCAACAATGAAACCGGCGCAATCCAGCCCGTGGATCAGGTCGGCGCGCTGTGCCGCGACCGTGATATCGCATTTCATTGTGATGGCGCCCAGGCGGCCGGGAAGATACCGGTCGACGTTGCCTCAATCGGCGTCGACCTGTACTCGGTTACAGCGCACAAGTTTTACGGGCCGAAAGGCGTCGGTGCCTTGTACGTCGCAGCAGGTACCCCGCTCGAACCGCAGCTTTACGGTGGCGGCCAGCAACGTCGACTGCGGCCCGGCACCATGCCGGTTGACCTGATTGCGGGGCTCGGTTTCGCGGCAGAAAAAGCACGCAAAGACCTTGAGCAGAATCTCGCACAGGTGCAGTCGCTGCGCGATCGTTTGCTGGCAGGATTGCGCGATGTAGACGGCGTCTACGTCAACGGACCGGAAGCGGGCGGTTACCCCGGGGTGCTGAACGTCGGCGTGACGGGCGTCGAAGGCGAGAGCCTGCTGCTGGCGCTGGAACCGCTGTGCGTGGCCACCGGTTCTGCCTGCAATTCGCAGAGCAAGGAGCCGTCCTACGTCCTGCGTTCGCTGGGGCGCAGCGATGATGAGGCGCAGAGCGCGATTCGCTTCAGCATCGGCCACGACACGACGGCGGCCGAGATCGATGCGGCCATCGATCTGTATGTGCGTGCCGTCGAGCAGCTCCGGAGCCTGGTACCGTGACTGACCCTTACAACGACAGGGTGCGCGAATTGTTTGCTGATCCGGCACACGCCGGCGATCTGGACAATGCCGCGACAGGCTGGTTCGAGGACCAGGGGATCCGCATCCGGCTGGCCGCGGAGACTGAAAACGGGGTGCTCACGAAGCTTCGATTTCGCGCGTATGGCTGTCCGCATGTGCTTGCGGCCTGCGAGGCTGTCTGCCGCCAGTACGAAGGTCAGGCCATTGCGGCCCTTGAAGCCTTCAAATCCGGCCAGATTATGGCTGATCTGGCTGCCCTAAGCGACCGGACCGTATCTTCAACGACTAGTATACGTCCGGTTTTCTCGGCAGGTACACCCAGA
>JBCAZN010000563.1:0-1587 GCA_038533035.1 Pseudomonadota bacterium | reverse complement strand
AACGCCGCGAGTAACGCGTCGGTGTCGATCGTTCCGCCACGACCGATATTGATCAGGTAAGCGCCGTCTTTAAATTTCGCCAGCAATTCCTTATCGAAGAGGCCCTGGGTTGCCGGCGTTAATGGCAGTGCATTGATAACAACATCGGCGCGTTGCACGAGCTCGGGAAGTTCGTGCGCGAGCCCCACGTAATCGACGTAATCCGGACCGTCGCGCGAGCTGTTACGAGTGGCTAGTACGTGCATGCCGAGGGCTTTTGCGCGGCGGGCAGCTTGTCGACCGATTCCGCCAAGCCCGGCAATAAGGACCGTGCGACCGGCAACGACGTGCATGCCAGGTTGGGATGCGAGGTCGCGTCGCCACTCACCTGCCGGCATCGCCTGCTTGAAACGTGGCAGCCCCCGGTTGAGTGCGAGCATCATCGCGATTGCATGCTCGCCGAGTGCGGGTGAGGCCAGCTTCTGGAAATTGGTCACGATTACGTCGCCTTTGGATAGGCGCTCGGCAAACGGGCAACTTTCGACCCCGGCGTGGAAAACAAACACCCAGGACAGCTGTGGTGCCGCCTCGAGCAGCTCAGCGTCGCAAAAACCGAATATTGCATTGGCCTTCGGCGCGTGCCGCATCGCCTCGCTGATGTTCGCGACCTCGATGACGTTAACGCCGGGCACCACTCCACCGAGGCCGGCGGCATAAGTCCGTTCCAGGCTGACAAGCACGGTCGGTTTTTCGGTCCACGCCGGTAGTTCGTTCGTCGCGGTCCAACCCGCTTCAACCTCAAGTTCGTCCTGCAGGCGTTCGACAGTCCAGGCATCCTCCGCTGCAACTGTCGTGGCCAGTGTGAAGGCGCATGCCAGCAGCGCAATCGGCAGTATTGTTCTGTCAGTCACGTCGTTTCCTGGTTTTGAGTCGCGAGCCAGGCTTCAAACTCGGCCTGCGTGTCATCGTTCATTGGATACAGGCCGATGATCGGCCGGCCGGCTTTCACCTGGTTCATCACCCAGGCCTCGTACGATTCCATACCGCGTGCCTCCTCGGCGATTTCGTCAGCCAGCTCTGCAGGGATGACAATCACGCCGTCGCCATCGCCAACGGCGATATCGCCCGGAAAAACAGCGACGCCACCGCAGCCAACTGGCACATTGAGGTCCAGCGCCTGGTGCTTGGTCAGGTTGGTGGGTGCAGACGGCTTCGCGCAGAACGACGGCATTTTGAGTTTGCCAATGTCATCCGCATCGCGCAGGCCGCCATCCGTGACGATGCCGGCACAACCGCGTACCTCGAGACGGGTCGCCAGGATTGAACCGGCGGAGGCAGCGCTCGCGTCCTGGCGGCAATCCATGACCAACACATGGCCCTCCGGAATTTCCTCGACGGCACGACGCTGCGGGTGGTTTGGGTCGCGAAACACCTCGAGGGCATTGAGATCCTCGCGGGCCGGGATGTAACGGAGCGTGTAAATCGGGCCGACCATTCGTTGCGTGCCGCTGCCAAGCCGCGACACATTCTGTATGTACTGATTTCTTAAGCCGCGCTTGAAGAGCAGGGTGGCGATACTGGCGGTACTTGTTTTCAGCAACGTCGTGC
>JBCAZN010000562.1:0-1595 GCA_038533035.1 Pseudomonadota bacterium | reverse complement strand
CGCGCACTGATCGCACGTCGTCGCCGGTATGCAGGAGATCGCATAGCGTCGAAATTACCGGCAAAGCTGCGCCAACGGTCGTCTCGTAAAAATAGTGCGAGCTGCCCTCGTTGGCGGCGTCCTGTAGTGCCTTGTAGCTTTGCATATCGCCCGAGAACGCTTTCTTGTTCGGCGTAATGACGTGAATGCCGCGCGCTAACCACCCAGGATATTTGGACGCAATCAGTTCGCTTGCGGTGCAGTCGATAATCACGCTGTGCGGCAAATGCTCGGCATTGATATGCGCTTCGAATTGCGCGAGGTCGGTATCGACAGCACCTGCCGCAAACTCACTTTCCCAGTTGTCGATATCGATGCGCCGCTCGCCGAGCAGCATCTTGCTCGATCGCGCAATGCCGCGCACGCGCAGGTCAATATTGAATCGATCGGCGAGCCGCTCTGCCTGTTTTTCGATCTGGCGCAACAGTGCACCACCGACAACGCCGGTTCCGATAAGTCCGATGGACAGTGTTTTTTGTGACAGGTAAAAACCCGAATGCACGGCGCGCAAAGCACGCGTCGCCTCGTCACTGTCGACGACCGCTGATATGTTTCGTTCAGACGAACCCTGCGCGATTGCGCGAATGTTTACACCGGCACGACCCAGCGTTCCGAAAAAACGCGAGGCGATTCCGGGCGTACCTTCCATGCCATCGCCGACAACGGCGACGATGCTTTGCGCAGGTGTGATGTCCACGCTTTGAATCTGGCCACTCTGCAATTCGTCGGCGAACGCATCGCGGATCACGTCGCGCGCCATTTCAGCGACATCGTCGGGTACGGAAATACAGATCGAGTGCTCCGAACTCGCCTGCGAGATCAGCGTCACCGAAACGCCAGCGTTCTTGAGCGCGGCGAACAATCGGTCCGCCGTACCCGGCACACCGATCATGCCGGCACCTTCGAGATTGACGAGTGCCATACCGCCGATGGCCGTGATGCCCTTGACGCTCTCTTCGGACGCGCTGCCCGCCTCGATTCGTGAACCCGGGTGCGACGGGTTGCGACTATTACGAATCATGACCGGGATATCGTTTGCGATGGCCGGTCCGAGCGTTTGCGGGTGAATCACCTTGGCGCCGAAATAAGCAAGCTCCATCGCTTCGTTGTAGGTCATGCGATCGATGACCTGCGCCTCCGGCACCTTGTTCGGGTCGGCACTCATAACGCCGTCGACGTCGGTCCAGATCGTCAGTTGATCGGCCTTGGTCAAGGCGGCGAAAATCGCGGCGGAGTGGTCACTGCCGTTGCGACCAAGCGTCGTTTGCAAACCGGCTTCGTCCGAGGCTATGAAGCCGGTCATAACGGCAACACCCGCAAACTCATCGTCGAGCAGCGCATCGATCTTTGCCTGCGACAACTCCCACAGAACGGTGGGCCCCAACTCCGTTTCGGCGACCGTTATCACGTCGCGGGCATCAATCCAGCGACCGCCGCGTTTGCCGTCAAGCTGTTCGAGATACGCTGCCAGCAGGCGAGCGGACCAGATTTCACCGTAACCGGCAACAATGTCGCGGTTTCGTTGCGGCGCAGATTTAACGAGCGCTATTGCTTTG
>JBCAZN010000561.1:0-1597 GCA_038533035.1 Pseudomonadota bacterium | reverse complement strand
TCTAAAGATCCTGCTCGAAAACCTGTTACGCCATGAAGATGGCCGTGACGTTACACGCGACGACATCCTGGCGCTGGCGAACTGGGACCCGAACGCGGCACCGAGCACGGAAATCTCGTTCACACCCGCGCGTGTCGTCCTGCAGGACTTTACCGGCGTTCCCGCCGTTGTCGATCTCGCCGCGATGCGTGATGCCGTCGTGAAGCTCGGCGGATCCGCGGAACAGATCAATCCGCTGTCGCCAGCCGAACTCGTCATCGACCACTCGGTACAAATTGACCACTACGGCGCCGCGAATGCACTCGACCTCAATACCAAGATCGAGTTCATGCGCAACAAGGAACGCTACTCGTTCCTGAAGTGGGGACAGCAGGCGTTCGATAACTTCGCGGTCGTGCCACCGAACACGGGCATCGTCCACCAGGTCAATCTCGAATACCTCTCTCGAGTTATTTTCGGCGTCGAAAAAGACGGCAGCAATGTTGCCTACCCGGACACGGTTGTCGGCACCGACTCGCACACGACGATGATCAACGGCATCGGCATTCTCGGCTGGGGCGTCGGTGGTATCGAAGCCGAAGCTGCAATGCTCGGGCAACCCATCACAATGCTGATTCCGCATGTCATCGGCTTCAAACTCACCGGCAAGCTCAAGGAAGGCACCACCGCAACTGACCTCGTGCTGACCGTCACCGAGATGCTGCGCAACAAGGGTGTGGTTGGCAAGTTCGTCGAGTTCTTCGGCGACGGCCTCGGCCAGATGCCGCTTGCCGACCGTGCGACACTCGGCAACATGGCGCCGGAGTTCGGTTCCACCTGCGGCATTTTCCCGATCGATGGCGAGACGATTCGCTACATGAAGCTTTCCGGGCGCAGCGATGACCAATGTGCGCTGGTTGAAAGTTACGCACGCGCACAGGGCATGTGGCGCGAAGACGGCCAGCCCGATGCGCTGTACACCGATGTACTCGAACTGGACCTCGGCGACGTGGAACCGAGCATCGCCGGGCCGAAGCGCCCGCAGGACCGTATTGGCCTGAGCAATGCGGCGAGTGCCTACAAAAAAATTCTCGCCGACACGATCGCCGACCGCAGTGGCGGCGGATCCGGCACCGCCGCAATCAACGGCGACGATGTCACGATCAACGACGGCTCAATTCTGATTGCGGCTATTACCAGTTGCACCAACACGTCGAACCCTGCCGTGATGGTTGCGGCCGGACTGCTGGCACGAAACGCGGCAGCCAAGGGCCTCAAGGCACAGCCATGGGTCAAGACCAGTCTTGCGCCGGGTTCACGCGTCGTGACCGACTACCTCGAGAAGGCAGAGCTGATTGATGACCTCGAAGCCGTTGGTTTCTACACGGTCGGCTACGGTTGCACGACGTGTATCGGCAACTCCGGTCCGCTGCTGCCTGAAATCGCGGCTGCCGTCACGGACAACGACATCGTGGGCACCAGCGTGCTCTCGGGCAATCGCAACTTCGAAGGCCGCATTCACGCGCTGGTGCAGCACAACTTCCTGGCATCGCCGCCGCTCGTGGTTGCCTACGCACTCGCCGGCAACATGAACGTCGATCTCTACAATGACCCGCTT
>JBCAZN010000560.1:0-1601 GCA_038533035.1 Pseudomonadota bacterium | reverse complement strand
GTCTTGTCGAAGATCATCATGATCGCGCTGACCAAGAGCGCCGGGAATGCCAGCAGGCCGAGAACGGTTGCAATAAAGATGCCCCACACCGACAGCGGCATACGCATCAGGGTCATGCCCTTGCAGCGAGCCTGCAACACTGTCGTGACGTAGTTCAGGCCGCCCATCGTGAACGCGACGATAAACACCGCGAGCGAAATCAGCATCAACATGATACCCATGTCGGTGCCCGGGGTGCCCTGCATGATGGCTTGCGGTGGATACAGCGTCCAGCCCGCGCCGGTGGACCCCCCGTCGACAAAGAAACTCGCGATCAGGATCAGCACCGAGACCAGGTACACCCAGAAGCTGAGCATGTTCATGTACGGGAACACCATGTCGCGCGAGCCGCACATGAGTGGGATCAGGTAATTACCGAAGCCGCCCAGGAACAGGGCAGTCAGCAGGTAGATCACCATGATCATGCCGTGCATCGTGATGAACTGGTAATAGCTTTCCGGGTTAATGAACGTGAATTCGTCCGGGAAACCGAGCTGCAGGCGCATCATGACCGACAGGCCGAGGGCGATCAGGCCGACGAAGATCGCCGTCAGGCCATACTGGATTGCGATGACCTTGTGGTCCTGGCTCCAGATGTACTTGGTAATAAACGTGTCCGGATCGTGGTGTTCCTCTTCGTGATCACGATCTGCAATGGCAACGTAAGACATAGATCTCGCCCTATAAAGTGTTGATGTACGCGACGATATCTTTCATCGCCTGTTCGCTGTGCAGTGACTGACTCATGAGTCCCATCTGGAACCCGTAGTAGTCCTGCGGGTGCGCACCGCGCACATCGTTCTTGAAATTCATAAGCTGCCGCTCGATGTACCAGTCGCTCATACCGGCCAGCCTCGGCGCATTGAGTGCTTCTTTGCCCTCGCCAGCATCGCCATGGCAGTATGCGCAAACCGAGTACAGTCGCTCCCCTTCCTCGAGATCGCCGTCGATCGTTTTCTCGGGCGGGTTGTCGGGTAGCGATGTAATGTGCGCAACGACATTATCGATGGCGGCTTCATCCGCCAGCAGATTGACCATGCCGATCATCGGCGCACCGATCGCATCTTCAGGGTTGGTGCCACGCAGCCCGTTCTTGTACGCCATGATCTGGCGTTTGAGATACCAGTCTGACTGACCGGCAAGCTTCGGACCATTGACCGCAAAAATGCCCTCGCCCTGCTGGCCGTGGCACGCCGCACACACGCCGTACATCGCCTGCCCGACAGTGGCGTTGCCCGCAGGCTTCGCATTCAGCTCGGCGTAGGTCGGCTGCGCCGCCAGCCAGGTGTCAAAGTCCGCCTGGTCCTCGACGATGACCGCGCCGCGCATCGTGTGGTGACCAATGCCGCAAAGCTCCTCGCAGAGCACCTCGAAGCGACCGTTCACCGTTGGCGTTAGCCATAAAAAGGTATTCATGCCCGGCACGAGGTCCATCTTCACGCGAAATTGCGTGACCGTGAAGTTGTGCAGTACGTCCTTGGAGCGCAGCAGGAACTTCACGGGCTGGTCTTTCGGAATGTGCGCCTCGGGGCTGTAGACGAGTACGTCGTCCTGACCATTCG
>JBCAZN010000559.1:0-1601 GCA_038533035.1 Pseudomonadota bacterium | reverse complement strand
CTATGCGCACCCACAAAATGCGTTCTGGAAAATCATGTGCGAGCTGTATGGCGTGCACGGTAACTACGCACAGCGAAGTGCGCGATTGATGGACGCACGAATAGCGGTGTGGGACGTGCTGCAGGCGTCGGTGCGCCCCGGAAGTATGGATGCGGACATTCAATTGGAAACAGCAAGGCCGAACGATTTTGCAGGCTTTCTCGAGGGGCACGCGGCAGTGCGCCGCATTGCGTTCAACGGTCGAAAAGCAGAACAAATGTTCACTCGCTTTGTCGAACTTCCCGAGCACAACGAAATTTCAACGGTCAGCTTGCCGTCGACGAGTCCTGCTTATGCCTCGATGTCGTTCTCAGGTAAGCTCGATGCCTGGCGCGATGGCCTGGCGACCTGAACTGGGGAGAACACGATGATTGGCTACGTGACTATAGGTACGAACGATCTCGCGAGGGCGGCTTCGTACTACGATGAACTGCTGAAGGAGATCGGTGCCGGACGCACTTACGAAGGCGACGGGTTCGTGGCGTGGGGTGCTGACCC
The DNA here is from genome assembly GCA_038533035.1 of Pseudomonadota bacterium. Lineage (GTDB taxonomy): Bacteria > Pseudomonadota > Gammaproteobacteria > Steroidobacterales > Woeseiaceae > UBA1847. The sequence goes on along the minus strand of JBCAZN010000559.1, from coordinate 1,064 downwards.
GTCCGATCCGGCGCTGTCTGTGGCGGTACCGTTCGACGGCAAGCCCGCTACGGTTGGCAACGGCGTCATGGTCGCCATTCCGGTCCTGTCGCCTGAGCAGGTGCAAAACTTTCATGCGAAGGCACTCGAGCTCGGTGGCAGCGACGAAGGCGCGCCGGGACCGCGTGGCGACAATTTCTACGCGGCGTATTTCCGCGACACAGACGGCAACAAGCTCGCCGCTTTTTGCCTGGTCGACGAGGGCTAGGCGTGAACCCGGAAGCGATCTTTACACCAATGCTCGGGCTCATGGCGCTGACAGCCGTCGTTTGGGTGTACCTGTATTTGCTGCGTATTCCGGCGATGAAAAAAGCCCGTAAGCCGGTGCAGACCTACACGACGCCCGATACCGTGATTGATGCGTTGCCGCCCGAAGCCAACTACCCGGCGAACAACTTCAAGAACCTGTTTGAACTGCCGGTCTTGTTCTACGCGCTGTGCCTGTACCTGTACGTAACGGGTAACGTCGACGCCGTGCATGTCTACGCCGCCTGGGCGTTTTTTGCGTTTCGCGTGGCGCACAGCGTCGTGCACTGCACGTTCAACCGGGTGATCGTGCGCTTCTGGCTGTATTGCGGCGGCGCCGTTGCACTGTTCCTTATGCTATTTCGGGCGTTACTAGATGCTGTCTGACAGAATGCGCAGGATCCTGCGCGAGACGCTGGTCCTCGCACTGCTGGTGACCGGCATTCTTGCCGGCCGTTCGACACTTGCCGATCACTACTACGTACCGTCAGGGTCGATGGAAAATACCTTGTTTGCCGGCGATCGTGTTTTTGTTGACAAACGCGCCTACGGATTTCGGATTCCGTTTACCAATATCGCGCTGACAGACGGCGACCCGGTGCGCCGCGGCGATGTCGTCATATTTGATTCGCCACAAAGCGGCAAGCGCCTGATCAAACGCATCGTTGCCGTCGGCGGCGACGAGGTTCTGATCGACTCCGGCCATCTCTCAATCAATGGAAAACGGCTGGCACTGCCGGGGGAACCAGCGATCGAGGTCATGAACGGTACAGAGGTGC
>JBCAZN010000558.1:0-1621 GCA_038533035.1 Pseudomonadota bacterium | reverse complement strand
GATGTAGGAATAACCCGCAATACGCGTCAGAGCTTCGCCGACGCCTTCAAAGTTGGCGATCGAGGTGCCGAACTGCTTGCGAATGGTCGCGTACGCACCTGTCGCATAGCTTGCCGCCTGGCCGCCAACTTTGAAGGCGTCGGCGAAGCTCTGACGCGTATTGCGGGTTATTCCTACATCGTTAACTCGGCGCTGAGCGTGACTGCTGGCGCTATCGACCAGGGCGAAAAACCGGCGGTGCCGTCCGCTATTCTCAAATATCACTGCACCGAATACGGTCGCAAGATTTCCAATGATGCGATGGATGTGCACGGTGGCAAGGCCGTGATGATGGGGCCAAAGAACTACCTCGGCCGCCCCTACATGGCGACACCGATCGCGATCACGGTGGAAGGTGCCAACATCCTGACCCGCAGTCTCATTATTTACGGCCAGGGCGCCATTCGCTGCCATCCGTTCGTTTTGCGCGAGCTGCGGGCGGCAGGCGACGACGATACGGATCGCGGCCTCGTCGAGTTCGACGACGCGTTGTTTGGCCATATCGGCTACGCGATCAGCAACATGGCGCGTTCCTTCTTCCTCGCGCTGACGCATGCGAAGTTCAGCCGCGTGCCGCTGAATACACCGACGCGCCGCTACTACCAGAACATCAATCGCTACAGCGCGGCATTCGCACTTGCATCAGATTTCGCGATGCTGACGCTCGGCGGCGCGCTCAAGAAACGTGAGCTGCTGTCAGCTCGGCTAGGCGACATCTTGAGTTCGATGTATCTCGCGTCCTGCGTGCTCAAGCACTTCGAAAACCAGGGCCGTCGCGCGACCGACCTGCCACTCGTCGAGTGGTCGGTGCGTACGCTGATGTACCAGGCCCAGGAAGCGCTGCACGCGTTCCTGCGCAACTTTCCGAACCGGCCGGTGGCCTGGCTGCTACGCCTGTTTATTTTTCCGCGCGGTCGTACCTATTCGGCACCGTCCGATGAGATTGCCGGCAAGGTCGTCGATCTCGTGACAACGCCGGGCGAGGCGCGCGAGCGTCTCAGCGAGTTTGCGTACAAGACCGTTGAGCCGAATAACCCGCTCGGGCTCCTGCAGGAAGCGCTCGAATTATCGAACGAGCTCGCGCCGATCGAAAAGCGGCTGCGCCAGGCGTACCGCGAAGGCCTGTTGAGTTCCGACTACCTTGGCCTGCAAATCGACGAGGCAGAAAAAGCCCAGGTCGTCAGCAAGGCCGAGGCGCGCAGCCTGCGTAGCTATCATGACAAGGTCCTCGCGTTACTCAGCGTCGATGACTTCGCGCACGATGAGCTTGCACGACCACAACCGTCTGGCGAAGCACCGGCGAAAAAGAAAGCCAATTCTGCTGCGAAACGCAAATCGACGAAAAAGACGGCCAGTAAAAAGAAAACGACCAAGAAAGCCTGATACGAAAACCTGTCCAGATTCCAAGGGGTAGAAATTGGGGCCCATCTACGAAACCACATTCGTCGTTCGTGACGAGGTTCGTGATGACTTTGAAAGCTGGGTGCGCTCGTTGCGCAACCAGGCCGTACTGCAGCAGAGTATCGACGACGTCCGCAGTTTTGACTCAGAGGGCGACGATGGCACAACAACAGTCACGATG
>JBCAZN010000557.1:0-1639 GCA_038533035.1 Pseudomonadota bacterium | reverse complement strand
TGCCAGTTTTCGCCCATCGTTAGCAGCGCGGTCCACGGCACGTTGTGGCCCTGCACGCGCTGTCAAAGTTCGGACTTGCCAAAAACTTTGTGCTGCCGTCCGATCTGCCGGGCCGGCCGGAACTGGTGCGCAATAACTAGCGATAGCGCGTTGCTCGAAGGGTACAATTTCAACTCTTATCGGGGCGGCGGCGGAGAACAAGCGGGTGATAGACAAGGTTTTCCTGAGCCTGTCCCGTTATGCCGCTCGCGCCATGCTCGTTTCGCTGGCGCTCGTCGTCCTGTTTGCGCTGCAGATCCGCGCGCCACAATACGCCGGCTCTATCTCGGACCAGGTGTCGGCGCAATCGCCCGTGCTGGCCGCCGCCGAAGAGGTCTCTGCAGCTCGAGGCGGGCTCAAAACCCTGCTCGTCATTGTCGAGGTTAGCGACGAATCGATCGGCGCAACGTTTGAACGATTAACAGCGGTTGAGCAGACGCTCACGGCTATTGGTGTTGCCGCCGAGGTTCGCTCCCTCAACAGCCTGCGCGAGCAGCTGTTTGTTTTTGGTCTGGACGCATCCGATCCCGTATTTGAACTGCTGCAGGCGCTGCGCGATGCGGGCAAAGAACTGTCGCTTGTGTCGCGCGATGCACGCAGTTTCAGTATTGCCGTCACGGTCCCCGACGAACAGGAGCGGGATGCATTGTTTGCGCTCCGTGAGCTCGACTTTGGTGGCGGCCAGGTCGGTGTGCTTGCCGATGCCGCTCTAGAGGTCGATGTCGCGTCGGGCCTGCGCCGCGACCTGCGCATCCTGATTCCGGCTATTGTATTTGTCATGCTGGCGACCATCTGGACGGCGTTCCGGCAGTGGCGCGCGTTAATCCTTCCCGCCTATGCGAGTATCGCGTCGGCGACGGTGACGTTTGGGGTGTTGTCGCTCTTCGAAATCGCGATCAACCTGGTGACGTTGCTGGCCTTGCCTATCGTGCTGATCGTTGCGCTTGCGAACAGCTGTCATTTTTTGGCTCGCGCTGACAGGGTTGAAGGCGACAAAGAAAATGCTGTGCATGCTGCGCTGTCGCTGGTCGCGGTGCCGTATCTCGTGAGTTGCGTTACGACGGCTGTCGCGCTCGCGTCGCTGGCATTTAACTCGATTGACCCGATTCGCGACCTGGGTTACGTCACGTCCGTTTCGCTGCTGTGTTCGTTCGTGCTGATTCTGCTGGCCGCCCCGTGGTCGTTGCGCTGGTACCTCGGCGCGTCGGTTCGCCCGCCATCGCGCCTGTATCTCGCGTTTTCCCGAACGCTGTTGCGCGGCCGTCGTGTAATTGCCGCCGCACTGTTTGCTGGCGCGGTTGCCGGCGTGCTCGCTGCGCCGGCCGTGAAGGTGCAGTCCGACCCGCGCATCTTCTTCCCGGATCGCGCAGATTTTACGCGCGCGTTTCAGGCGTTCGAGGATCACTTTTATGTGTTCGCGCCGGTCCGCGTGCTGATCCGCTCCGCCAATGGTGCCGGTGTCTCAGTTGAGATGTTGCAGTTCGCGAGCACGGTGCGTCGTGAGCTTGAGGCGGCCGACGGTGTTGTCAGTAGCTCGCTGCAGCCGGCTGCGAATGACGATGGCTTTTTGATTACGGCATACGTGGTCGACGATGACAGT
>JBCAZN010000556.1:0-1643 GCA_038533035.1 Pseudomonadota bacterium | reverse complement strand
ACTGTACCTGTCTCATTTTCATCCGGCGTGTTGCCGAACTACGTTAAACCTTGTCGACCTGACTAGTCGTCCTTCTTCGCTGCCGTCTTTTTCGCCGCCTTTTTCTTGGCGGCCGGCTTCTTGGTTGCGGCTTTCTTGGTTGCCGCTTTTTTGGTCGCCTTTTTCTTGGCGGCCGGCTTCTTGGCAGCTTTCTTCTTGGCGGCCGGCTTGTCCGCCTCGTCCTTCGTCGCCGCCGGCTTCTTGGCGCCCTTCGCACTGATGCCGGTGATCTCTACTTCCGTAAAGAACTGGCGGTGCGAACCCTGGCGCAGGTAGTTCTGGCGGCGCTTGAATTTAACAACCGATACTTTCTTCGATTTGCCCTGGCGCAGCACTTTGCCACTGACCGAGCCACCCGAAATCAACGGATTGCCGACCTGTATGTCGCTGCCCTCACCGATCAGGAGGACGTCGTCGAACTGAATTGTGCTGCCCTCATCGGCCTCGATTTTCTCGAGACGCAGGACATCACCTTTTGCCGCGCGGTACTGTTTGCCGCCGGTGCGAAAAACCGCATACATTGTTTTGCTCCGTTACGTAAGCTGCGAACTTGGCAACTTACTGAGAATTAAGACTTTTTTGTGGGCAATTCGAAATGCCGCGCAGACGTTTCGCTGGCTGGCGCCACAAAAGAGCCGGAATTCTATAGACTCAGGGCGCTCGGGTCAACGCCCAGCAGCCGCAAAATTATACCGCTTTTCAATAGCTTGCATTCTGGCCATTCAGGCCGAATTTGCGCCGCCGCAGTAGGCAATGCGGGGCCTTTCAGGCATTATCTCAAACCTTATGCAAGTGGCCGAGAAAACAAACGAAATTGTCGTGTTCGAGGACGTCGCCGCCCTCGCCCAGCGCGACATTGACGCTGTCGACAGCCTGATCTCGACGAGCCTTGAGAGTGACGTCGTGCTCGTATCGCAGGTTTCCCAATATATCGTCGCAAGCGGCGGTAAACGGCTGCGACCACTGATAGTCCTGTTGGCATCACGTGCGCTCGACTATGACGGCGAGCAGCACGTGCGGGCGGCCACGATCATCGAATTCATTCATACGGCCACCCTGCTGCATGACGATGTCGTGGACTCCTCCGAGCGACGCCGCGGCCAGGATTCTGCCAATACTGTTTTCGGCAACCAGGCCAGCGTCCTGGTTGGCGACTTCCTGTACTCACGAGCATTCCAGATGATGGTCGACATTGGTGACATGCGCGTCATGCGTATCCTTGCCGATGCCACCAACACGATCGCCGCCGGCGAAGTCATGCAGCTCATGAACGTGCACGATCCCGACACCACCGAAGACGACTATCGGCAGGTGATCTACCGCAAGACCGCGCGCCTGTTCGAGGCCGGCGCACAAATCGCTGCCGTACTGGCGGGTATGGACGAGGCTACAGAAACGGCCATGGCCGATTACGGGCGGCATCTCGGTACGGCGTTTCAGCTTGTCGATGATGCACTCGACTACGATGCGTCTGCTGAAGAACTGGGCAAGAACATCGGTGACGATCTTGCGGAAGGCAAGGCGACGCTGCCGCTGATCCATGCGATGCACAATGGTGACGGTCGGCAAAGTGCGATGGTTCGAGAATCGCCTCACGAACCATC
>JBCAZN010000555.1:0-1650 GCA_038533035.1 Pseudomonadota bacterium | reverse complement strand
GCAATGGCAATGACGGCGAGCTGGCCGAATTCAACACCCACATTGAATCCGATCAAGGCGCTCCAGAATTGCCCGGCAGTATCGACACTTCGTCGTATTGCCGGGCTCCCTGATTATCGGCGTCGTCGGCTTGTGGTGGGCCTTCGAGCGCGTTTTCCTGGTCTAGGTCTCGCCGGCACCGTCGGTAGCGAATCCGCGACCCTCCAGCAGCGGTTCGATGCTCGGATCCTGACCGCGGAAGTTGCGGTACAGTTCATCTGCTTCGCGCAGCCCGCCGGACTGGTAGACCCACTTCTTGAGGCGCCCCGCAATCTCCGGGTCCCAGATGTCTTCGGCCTGCTTGAACGCGGCAAAGCCGTCGGCATCGAGAATCTCCGACCACAGGTAGGCGTAGTAGCCGGCCGAGTAGCCGCCCGCGAAAATGTGACTGAAGTACTGCGACCGGTAGCGCGGCTCAATCTCATCAATCAGGCCATACTCGCGCAATACCTTTTCTTCAAATGCACGCGCGTCGGTAATTGCTGCGGACTCTTCGACCGACAACATGTGCCAGCGCAGGTCGAGCAGTGATGCGGCAACGTATTCCGTTGTGCGGAATCCCTCGTTGTGATTCGCAGCAACGCGCATCCGCTCAACGAGGTCCTGCGGGATCACTTCACCGGTTGCATAGTGGCGCGCAAACACTTCGAGCAGTTCCGGTTCCGAGGCCCAATGTTCGAGAATCTGTGCCGGAAACTCCGTGTAGTCACGCGGACCGTCAACACCCGAGAACATCGGATAGTCGATTTTTGTCAGCAATCCATGCAGCCCGTGACCGAACTCGTGGAACAGCGTCTCAACCTCGGAAAAACGCATCAGCGTCGGCTCACCGTCAGGCGGCGTCGAGAGATTCATGTTGTTCGTAATGATCGGGCGGATCAGCTCGCCGTTGATATTGGACGCCGCGCGAAAGCCGCTCATCCACGCACCGCCGCGCTTCGAGTCGCGTGCATACATATCCATCATGAACAGTCCGAGATGGCTACCGTCGTCATCCTTGACGTCGTAGGCGGTCACAACCGGATTCCAGCCTTCGACAGTCACCGGTTCCAGCGTAACGCCGAACAGGCGGTTGGCCATATCAAATGCCCCGGCTCGCACCTTGTCGAGATCGAAATACGGTTTGATCAGGTTTTCGTCCAGGTCGTAGCGCTCCAGACGCACCTTTTCCGAGTAGTGCCACCAGTCGTGGCCCGCGACTTTGAATTCGTCACCGACCATCGCCTGCATGTCGGCGAGTTCTTCCTTCGCGCGCGCAAGTCCAGGACGCCACACTTTCAACAGGAAGTCTTCGGCACCCTGCGGGGTTTTCGCCATACGGGTTTCAAGCTGGTAGTGCGCATGCGAGTCATAGCCCATTAGTTGCGCACGTTTGGCACGCAGCTGCGCAATCTTGATCGCAAGCGGACCATTGTCGATGTCACCGTCGGTTGCGCGCAAGCGATAGCCGTTAAACAGCTGTTCACGCAGCTCGCGAACCTCGGACTGCGTCATGAACGTTTCATACGCAGAACGATTCAGGCCAATAATCCAGGCACCCTTTTCGTCATCCCAGACAGACGCTTTGAAATCGTCACTCAGGCCGGCGGTCTTGGCTTCGTCTGTAATCTC
>JBCAZN010000554.1:0-1656 GCA_038533035.1 Pseudomonadota bacterium | reverse complement strand
CTGCGTTGTCGCGGAGGCGCTTGAGCAGCGGCTCCGCCATCGCGGAGGCCGGTGTCAGGATGCCGCCCGGTGACGTCAGCTCATCCTTGGCGAGACAGACAGCGCATTCGCTCAGCATTTTGCTGGTTGATCCATAGCCAGGATCCTGGTCACCCGTAATCTTGCCGCGCACCGTGCTGCCGTCGGGCAGCGTGCCTACCTGGAGCAGGTTGAAGAAGCCGGTACGCTGCAGCTCACGATCGGGACCTTCACCGGGTTTTGCGAGCACGAAACGCTGCATGAAACGTCGCGTCCAGGAAAATGAAGCGCCGAGTACCACGAGCCCCAGCGCGGTCGTCATCATGAAGCCTTTCAGCCAACCGCCGAAACCGCGTCCGGCAATCACCGACTCGTCGTAGCGAAATTCCTTGCCCCACGGATAGCCGAGCAGCGCATGGCTGCGGCGCACAACCTTGGTATTGATGCCGGCCATGACAAACGGGGCGGTCCAGTAGCCGACATCCTCACGGAACCTGACGCCCTGCTGATCGCGCCCGTCGGGGCCGTTGCGCTCGCCCTCGGGGTTAAGGCTGTAAGGGTGCACAAGGTATTTCGCGGTTTCCTTGTCAGCGCGCGCTTCCTTGATGAGATTCATCATGCTGGCAAGTGTCCCGCCGCTGGCGGTGCCCTTGGTCGCCTTGACGAGCAGGCTGATTCGTTTGCAATACTCTCCGAAGCGCTTTTTTGCCTCGGTCTGCAGGTGCCAGACGCCCATGTCGGACGGCACAGAATCGAAGCCGCAACAGTTAACGATTCTTGCGCCGGTTGCTTCAGCGCGCGCCTGGTGCTTGTCGATCATGCGGCGAATCCATTGCGCCTCGCCGGCGAGATCACAATAATGAGTACCGGCTTCCACGCAGGCAGCCACCAGCTTGGAACCGTAAAGCGCGTAAGGGCCCACCGTGGTCAGCACAACAGAGGTGCTGGCAGCGACCTCGGCAAGTGCAGCCTCGTTGTTGCTGTTTGCGACCAGTATGTCGATCGAAGCGGCGTCGGCACCCAGCGCCTCGCGAACCGAATCCAGCTTGCTCTTGCTGCGACCTGCGAGCGCCCAGCGTAGGTCGCCACCGGCACCGTACTGACGCAGCAGGTATTCGGCGACCAGCGTGCCGGTGAAACCCGTCGCGCCAAACACGACGACATCATATTTGCGCTCGGTGTCGCTCAAAGTTTCTTCTCCATGAGGGCGACCTCTTTTTTGCCGCCCTCGGTTTCCTGGCTGCCGACCTGACGAAAGCCCATGCGCTCATGAAACCGCATTGAGCCCTCGTTTGCCGGCCGAAGGTTGACCTCACAGGTCATGACCGGCGCGTCCGATTGCGACTCGGCAAACGCCTGGTAGAGTGCCTCGGCAATACCGCGGCGGCGTGCCCACGCGGCGACTGCGATGCGATCAATATAGGCAAAGTCGTCGTAGTTGCCACAAAACCAGCGATAGTTCGGACTCTTGTAGTCTGTACCGGGGCGCAGGCCGATCATAAATCCTGCCAGCCGACCATCGATTCGCACTGCTGGCGCGAACGCCGCGTTATCGGCAAACCAGTCGAGTTCACCGGCGTCAATACTGTTGACATGCGGTACTGAGGCCTCGTTCAGCGCCAGTACTTCCTCATAGTC
>JBCAZN010000553.1:0-1656 GCA_038533035.1 Pseudomonadota bacterium | reverse complement strand
GTTGTGCTGAAACGCTGTAGCCTGCTGCGGTCATGACGCCGTAGGCATTCACCAGGGTCAGCAGCACAACTCTGGAGTTATGTACTGATGCCCACGATGGCGTTCGCCGCATCGATGAACGCGATGGCCGCGCAGAACATCGGTGCGGGGCAATGGGAGCGCGTCAACAAAATCGCGATCCGCGGCTGCACTCTGTCCATTTTCCTGACTGCGGGTACTGCGGCCTGTATTTATGCGCTCGGCGACACGCCGTTGAAGCTGTTTCTGCCGGAGGGCGGCGAACCGCTGCGCGTCGCGCGCGAGATCAACGACATTGTTCTCTGGAGCTGGCCGATCGTTGGCATCACGTTTGGCCTGTTTGCGATCGTCAAAGCCAACGGCGTGATGCTGCCTTCCGCTATTATCTTCGCAATTACCATGTGGGGATTGCGCGTGCCGTTCGCCAATTTGCTGCAACCAGTTTTGGGTGATGACGCGATCTGGTGGAGTTATCCGGTTGGCAGTATTACCTCGGCCGCACTCGCGTACGCGTATTATCGGTTCGGTAAATGGCGGCTGCATGCACCGATGGCGACAGAATTGAAAAAATCGGCAGGCTGAATGGTCGACGAGAGCCCTATGCAAAAACAACGTATCGCAATTATCGGTGGCACCGGCGCGCTGGGCGGCGGTCTCGCGCTGCGCTGGGCGGAAACCGGCCACTCGATTGTGATTGGATCACGCTCCGAAGAAAAAGCGCACAGTGCCGCCGCAGAGCTTCGTGATACGTCAGGCAACAACGACGTATCCGGTGCGTGCAACGAAGCGGCCGCGGCCGCAGCAGACATCGTGGTACTGACCGTTCCTTTCGCGCATCACGAAACAACGTTGGCAGAAATCCGCGACGCCGTGCAAGGAAAGATCGTCGTCGACACGACCGTGCCACTGGTTCCGCCGAAGGTGGCGCGAGTGCAGCTCTCTGATAAGTGGCCAATTGCACGCACAACCCAGGCGCTGCTTGGCGAGCAGGTCCGCGTCGTATCCGCATTTCACAATGTCGCCGCCGCGCATCTCAAGGCGGGCCTGGGCGAAGACGACGGCGATGTCCTCGTGTTCGGCAATAACGTTGACGCCCGGCAGGCCGTTGTCGATCTGGCCACTGATCTCGGACTGCAGGCCTGGCATGCAGGCTCCATCGACAACTCCGTTGTCGGTGAGTCCCTGACATCGGTGCTGATTTTTCTCAACAAGCGTTACAAGATAGACGGAGCCGGCATTCGGATAACTGGCACGAAACAATGACAACACCTGTAAATCCGGTTTGGGCCGTGTTGCCCGTCAAAACGCTGGGCAGTGCGAAACAACGGCTGCGTGACGTATTGAGTCCGGACGAACGTCAGGCGTTCATGATCGCCAGCCTGTCCGACATACTCAGGGAAATTGGCAACAGCACGCTGCTCTCCGGCCTGCTGGTCGTGAGTAAAGATCCCATCGCCCTCGACATAGCACAGCAGTGCGGTGCAGAGCAGTTGGTCATTAATGCTGACAGCGGCCAGTCAGATGCGATCTCGCAGGGAGTCACATTCCTTAGACAACACGGTGTATCGGCGACGCTGACCATTCCCGGGGACACACCGCTCGTGACGGCGGCTGATATTGACGCCGTATGTGGATCGT
>JBCAZN010000552.1:0-1662 GCA_038533035.1 Pseudomonadota bacterium | reverse complement strand
GGCCAGCCTGCAGTAAGCGTTTTTTTTATCGTAATCAGAATGAGTATTCTGTTTATTTAACCAAATCAGAACGATGGTTCTGAAAAAGCCGCAAGACTAACGAAAGCAAAAGGAGAGACATCATGAAAATCAGTAAATCTGCAGTATCGGTAACATTGCTCGGCCTGTTCGCAGCGAACGTCGCGATGGCCCTGCCGGGCTTTACGAAAGACGCACCGCAATCAAGCGTCGACACCTGCCTAGCCGAAGTCAGTGCTAACGCCGACTACAAGAACGGCTCGACCGTTTACCACCGGGTAGAAACCGAGGAGCATCGCGTCGCCGGTCACAAGATGAACATCCAGACGCTGATCTACGATGCCGATGGCGAGACTGTCATTCGCGAGTACGCCACGCACTGTGCGATCAACGACAAGGACGAGATTCGGCGTTTCAAAATTCGCCAGAAAGAACTTTGAGAGTGGAGTTCACGCTTCCGCTGGTTGTCACAGCGATACTGTGACGACCAGCGGAAGATGATCGGAGCCGATGTTTGGCCCGGTCTCCAGTTTGAGCACCTGTATATCGTCACTTACGAAAACATGATCGATCGGGATTCGCAGTCCGAGGGCACGCGCTGGCCAGGTCGGCAGGACACCGAAGCCGCGACGTGCATTCTTAAGGCCCGACGCGTTTTCGAAATCGGACAATCGCCAGTCCCAAACGGTCGCATTGAAATCACCACTGACAATCGTCGGACCCGCTGATGACCCGGCGAGCTCAGCGACGCTTACCATCTGCTGGTTGCGCGCTGCCGACAAGGATGCGCCGAGCGGAATGGTCGGATGCGTACTGATCAGGTTTACACGTTCCTGCTCGATAGTCAGCGCTGCAATAAGGGTCGGATAACCGAGTGGCGGACTGTCTACATGCCGGATACTGTCGAATGGGTGCTTCGAATACGCCGCGATACCGAAATTGCCAGGCCGACTTTCTACATACGCGTGCGGCCACTCATTGAGCAATTCCCCAAGGCCTGCCTCCCATTGTGGCGAGACCTCCTGCAGGAAAATGACGTCCGGTTGTTCTGCCTTGACGAACGCAATCAGCGCATGGTGCTCGGAGTTACTCGACAACACATTGGCATGCACGATTTTCACAGACGTGCCGGCGACAGGTGTCTGCTCGGTGCCGGTAAACCAGGCCAGCACTAACCAACCGTTTAATGCCGTTATCGCCAGCAACCCACCCACCGACCAGTAGTCGCGCAAATACGCTGCGACTAAAAGCAGGACCACACCGGCCCAAAGATATTGAAAACGGAAATGCTGGAGAAGTTCGAGGCTCCAGTGCGGCATACGAAAACAGGCAAGTAATGAACAAACGACCAGCAAGAATGCCGCTGCTCTAACGAGGCTCAGCACTGTTACGGGGTCCCGCATGTTTCACAATGCTCACGTTTTCCGATCTTGACGACGCTGAAGTCCGAGCGACTCGCATCGAGTAACCGCAGTTGTCCAGTCTCAACCGGGATGCGGGCCAGCGTTTTGAGCGCCTCGACGGCCATCAACGTGCCGATGACCCCGGGGACTGGTGCCAGCACGCCGTTGCCAGCGCAGCTGTCGAGCGACTCATCCGCTTCAGCGTACAGGCAGCGATAGCAGGGGCTCTCGTCGTAGTCCG
>JBCAZN010000551.1:0-1663 GCA_038533035.1 Pseudomonadota bacterium | reverse complement strand
AATCGACAATCAGGTTGACCGTTTCGCTCGGCACGCGCAGCTGCCAGCTACGGGTTGCCTGATTGTCGATTCGCCAGCCAGCGTCAACCACGACGATCTGCGCGAGTTGACCCGTGATTCCACCAGTATTTTGGTCCCCGTGCTGCCGTCATCCATGGATATCCACGCCGCGTCACGCTGTATCGCCGACTTGCTGCTGGTTGCCAAGGTCGACCGACGCGACCGCAAACTCGCGGTCGTTGCCAATCGCACCCGCAAGAACACGAAGAGCTTCGGCAAGCTCATGCGCTTTCTGGATTCGCTGGGCATTCCGATTATCGCCGTACTGCGCGACACGCAGAATTTCGTGCATTCCGCGGAACACGGCATTGGCGTTTGCGAGATGACGCCGTCGCGCGTTAAACCGGACGTCGAACAGCTCAACAAGGTCGTCGACTGGCTTGAAGGATGGCCGCAACGTCGTCGTCAATCGACGTCGGCCACAACGATCAACAAGCAGCCGTTGGCCAGTCGTTTGCTACGTCGCGTTCAGGCCGGCTCTGTCTGAATCTCCGCGTACTCGTCGACATCGACGTTGCCACCGCTCAGCACGACAACCACTGTTTTCCCCCGCACCTCAAGCTTGCCACAGAGTAGCGCTGCCAAACCGACGGCACCGCCCGGTTCGACAACGAGTTTCAGGTTTTGAAACGCGAAACGCATCGCCGCACGCACCTCATCGTCGCTGACGACCGGCACCCCGGCGAGTAACTCGCGATTAATCGCAAACGTCAGCTCGCCCGGGCTCGGGCTCTGCAGCGCGTCGCAAATGGAACGCGCATCCGAATCGATTGATTGCCGTTCTCCGCTTTGTAGCGATCGCAACGTGTCGTCGAAATCGACCGGCTCTACGGCATGTATCGCAACATCCGGAAAGTGCGCCTTTAATGCGACCGCGCAGCCCGATGAGAGGCCACCGCCGCCACAGGGTATTGCAACGATTTGCGGATCGGTGCCGGCGGCTGCCATGTCGGCGGCAATCTCAAGCCCGATCGTACCCTGCCCCGCAATGATGTGCGGATGATCGTAAGACGGCACCAGTGCCGCACCGCGCTGCGTCGCGATTTTTCTCGCTATGGCCTCCCGATCGCCCGTGTAGCGATCGTAAGTGATGACTTCGCCACCAAGGCGTTTCGTATTTTCAAGTTTTGGCCGGGGCGCGTCCTCGGGCATGACGATCGCAGCGTGAATCCCCAGCATTGCAGCCGCAGCTGAAACGCCCTGTGCATGATTACCCGACGACCAGGCCACGACGCCAGCCTCGCGCTCGGCCGCATTGAGCTGCACGAGCCGGTTGTAGGCGCCGCGAATCTTGAACGACCCCGTCAGCTGCATGCACTCGGGTTTCAGGTAAACCCTCGCGCCGGTAACCGCATCCAGTTCAGCGTTCCGGATCAGCGGAGTTCGGACATGAATGCCCTCCAGCCGCGCTGCGGCGGCCTCGATGTCGTCAAACGTGATCATCAGCCGATGGCCAGCCGATCAATCTTTGCCGCACAAATAAAATCGTTGTCGGACAACCCGCCAATCGCATGCGTGGTGTAGCTCACGTCGCGAATGCCGTCGCCTGGATCGCGATCACCGAGGGACATCATCCTGAGCTTACGGTGAACTACGGCAGCTG
>JBCAZN010000550.1:0-1679 GCA_038533035.1 Pseudomonadota bacterium | reverse complement strand
TTATTGGTGGGCGCTGGTCCTGCTCGGCGTTGGTTGGAATTTTCTGTATGTTGGCGGTACAACCATGCTCACCTATAATGCATATAGGAATGCCCCTGCAGCCCGATGACCGACGTGCCTATCAGTGCAACGGCACCCGCGAACATCAGCCGCGACACACCAATCCGCTCGATGATAAACCCGGCAAACAGCGACGGAATGTACATACCGAGTACATGGAAGCGAATGACGTTTGCGGTCTCTTCGAGTGAGAAACCCTGGGCGACGTGCATACTCAGCGGTGTCGCCGTCATGACGAGCGTCATCAGGCAGTATCCTGCTACCCCACCAAGCACGGCAACAACGAATACCGGCTGGCGTACGATTGTTGCAGTTCTGCGGCCCGTATCCTCCGGCTCTGCCGCATGATCATGCCCGAGCACGCCCATCGACAAGAACAACACCGCCTGCAATGCATACAGCGCCATGAGCGCGAACATCGTTCCCGCATAAGGAATGGTCTCCACCCAATCGACACCGCGAACCGCCAGCTCCGGCCCGAGCAATGCGCCCCCAATTGACCCGACCAGCACGAGCGATACCGCTCGCGGAACATAGCGCGTCGCAACGCTCTCCGCTGCCGCGTAGCGATACTGGTGTGTGAATGCCATGTTGATGCCAAACAGCATCGCCGCAACGCAGAACAGCAGGAAACTTTGTTCGCCAAGCGCAAGGATCGCGACGCCGAGCGCTACCACCGCCGACGCCGACGCCAGCGCAAAACCCTTGCGACGTCCAATACTGCGCATCAACATCGTCGCAGGTATTGTGGTTGCGGCCATGGCGATCACGATCATCGATAGCGGTAACGTCGACAGCGCCTGGCTCGACCCAAGCTGCGAGCCGATGATGCCGCCCAGCGTCACCATCACGATTGAGCCGGTGGCAGATATCAGCTGGCAGAAAACGAGTGTGACGAGATTGCGTACTTGCATTCGTTGCGTCGATAGGGAAACTGAGGCGCATTCTCACACATAGAGCGCAGCGTGGACACACTCGACATTTCCGGCGACGTCAGTATTCCAATGTCCGAGATTTCGCTGACCGCTGTTCGTGCGCAGGGCGCCGGCGGCCAGAACGTGAACAAGGTCGCGACGGCGATCCACCTGCGATTTGATATCCGGAACTGCTCATCGTTGCCTGACGACGCGAAACATCGACTGTTGGATGGCGGGGATCAACGCGTCACCGAGGACGGCGTCGTGATCATCAAGTCGCAGGCGTATCGAAGTCAGGAACGCAACAGGAAGGCCGCCCTCGAGCGCCTGCGGGAATTGTTGCTCGCCTCGCTAAAAAAGCCGAAAAAGCGGGTCGCAACCCGGCCCAGCAAAGCCGCGAAAAGAAAAAGGCTCGAAGACAAGGGACGGCGATCGAAACTCAAGCAGTCGCGCGGACGTATCAGCAGCGACAAGGACTAGTTGCAAAGCACCCGGTCGTTTTCAAACACGCAGCCGCTCTGCTCCCAGTAAGCGACGATCCCGAGCCGCTTCATTAGCGGCATGAAATCAGGATGCTGCCGTAACGGCGCCAGTTCCGGTACAAACAGGAGTTCGATCTCGAATACCTCGCCCGGTAACTCCAGTAGTCGCGCTACGCGCATCGCACCGTCAATGTCGCCGAGCGCTGTCCTGATAACCAGG
>JBCAZN010000549.1:0-1687 GCA_038533035.1 Pseudomonadota bacterium | reverse complement strand
GTCAAAATACCGCGCAGGATATTGACCTCATTTTTGTCCGGCCGGGCGCGGATAAACAGCCGCCGCATGCGCCGCATCAGGTGCCTCGGGTTTTCCGGGTCGAGAAAACGGATATCACGCAATACCTTATCAAGGTGCGTATAGAAGTGTTCCATCTCCTCGCCGGTCGCCGGCGGCACCTCGCTCTCGAAACTTGCAACCGGTGCCGTATGACCGGCCATGCGCAGTTCGTACGTCAACACTTGCACGGCCATCGCGAGATTCAGCGAGCTGAAATCCGGGTTGGTCGGGATCGTTAACAAGGTGTGGCAAAGATCGAGGTCGTCGTTGTGCAAACCGGTTTTTTCCGGCCCGAATACAGCGGCAACCTTGCCGGCGTCGCTTTCCTTGATCATTTGTGCGGCGCACTCGCGCGGCTCCATTGTCGGCCAGCCGATCGTTCGCGATCGGGCACTGGTGCCCGCGACATAGACGCAGTCAGTCAGCGCCTCAGAAAGCGTAGTGACGACCTTCGCATTATCGAGGATATCGGTCGCGCCGGACGCCCTCGCGATCGCATCCGGATGCGGAAATTTCTTTGGCCGCACCAATGCCAGGTCGCTAAGGCCCATGTTCTTCATGGCACGGGCAACCGCCCCGATATTCCCGGGGTGCGTGGTTCCGACGAGGACAATTCGAATCGACATTACGTGCGACAGCTCACTAAAAGTCCGGTATTCTACCGCCCCGGCGCCGCAGTCAGGCAAGCGATTTCAGGCAACTGCAAGCGCCACCAGTTCTTTGACATTGATGGAATCGTTAGATGCACGCACTACTGAATGTGGCCGTGATGGCCGCGCGCCGTGCCGGCGCAGTGCTGGGACGTAATTACAAACAGCGCGACAAACTCAAGATCGAAAAAAAGGGCCATAACGATTTCGTCAGTGAAGCGGATCGCGCAGCCGAGCGCGCCGTTATTGAGGTAATTCACAAGCACTATCCCGATCACGCGATCCTCGCCGAAGAATCCGGCGTTCAGGGCGAGTCCGACCACGTCTGGATAATCGACCCGCTCGACGGTACCACCAACTACCTGCACGGCTTCCCGACTTTTGCCGTCTCGATCGCTTGCCAGATTAACGGGCGCGTTGAACATGCTGTCGTCTACGACGTCATGCGCGAAGAACTGTACACGGCCACGCAAGGCGAAGGCGCACAGCTCGACGGACGCAAGATTCGCGTCAGCGGCATGCAGGAACTAGAGTTCGCACTGATCGGTACCGGCTTTCCGTTCCGCGATGCAGACCAGGACCTGAAGCCGTACCTGAACATGCTCGAAAAGGTCATGAAGAACACCTCGGGCATCCGCCGCCCGGGCGCAGCGGCTCTGGACTTGTGTTACGTCGCAAACGGCCGCCTCGATGCCTACTGGGAAACCGGACTGCATTCCTGGGACCTGGCGGCCGGCGGCCTTATCGCCCGAGAAGCGGGCGCCATTGTTAGCGGTTTGGATGGCAGCGACAACTACCTTGACACCGGTCACGTTCTGACAGGTTCACCGCGGGTTTACGCTGGTCTGGCGAAGCTCTGCTCGCAAGAAATCAAAGCCATGCTCGCCGCCTGATTCTGTCGCCAATCGCAGGTATTCAGCGCTTTAACGCGAACGTTATGCGCGTCTTGACACCCTCGACAGGGGTCGCAGCACCGT
>JBCAZN010000548.1:0-1689 GCA_038533035.1 Pseudomonadota bacterium | reverse complement strand
TGCTCACGATCTTGGCCTGGCGGTGCACCCATACACCGCCAGGCGCGACAGTTTGCCGCCGGGATTCGATACTTTCGGGGCGCTGATCGAGTTCCTGTTCGACGAAGTCAGGGTCGACGGGGTGTTTACGGACTTCCCGGATCTTGTCTCACAGCGCTGCAAAGGGGGCTGATTCGCTGTTACCTGGAAATGACTATTTACATCAAATGTGGTTGCTAACTAACGGATATATAAGTAATATTTTTCATAAAAGGAGGGGAGAGACAGCCGATTGCAGCTAACGCAGTCTGCGAGGAGTGGGCCGGAGTGAGAACCCTGTCCTTTCCTACACGGTAAAATCCCATAAAAATCGAGCAATGTTTGCAGAACTTCCGCAAAACCTGATCCTGTTTTCAGCCGCAACCTTCCTGCTCGGCTGGATCCTGTCGGCGATCAGCTCGCGACTGGGCGACCGTTTTCGCGCTCGTCGACGCGATCCAAGAGACGATCGGATTCGCGAGCTCGAGGCCGAAGTACGGATCGCCCAGGCCGAGCTTGAAACCAAGAAGGAAACGGCCGAGGAAATGGAGGAGAAGCTCAAGGAGACGACAGTCGGACTGGAACGTCGCGACTACGTGATCTCCGAACAGCAGGCAAAAATAGAAAAGGTCAGTAAAGACCTCAAGGAATCCGTTCTTAAGACCCGTGAGCTGCGCAATGAACTGGCGGATCGCGCGACGGAAACGGTGCACGCCGAAGCGAAAATTCGCGAGGTGGAAACCGAGCTCGAGATTGTCCAGGCATCGAGCGATATGATTGCAACCGGCGTATTGGATTATTCTCTGACTCAGGAAGCCCTGAAATCCGATGATGACGAAGAATCCAGCAACGATGACCCTGCCGAGGTCAGCACGGCCGCGACCTGACCAAATCAGGAGGTGCTGACATGCGCCGCCTGTTTTCACTACTCATTCTTCTGACGATTGCCGCTTGCGGTAAGCCCGACCATGTCGCTGAGCTTCGATTCCAAGCGGCTGTCCACGGAATGTCGGAAACGTGTGCCACATCGATGCCCACGCTGTCGGATCTTCGCTTCTATGTCTCCGAGGTCTCGATGATTGCCAAATCCGGGCAGTCGTCACAGGCGCGCCTGGTTCCCGCCAAAATCAACGTTGCGTCACCCTGGCAGACCGACGGCGTCGCGCTGGTCGATCTCGAGAACGGACAGGGCGCATGCCGGAACGGCACACTGGCAACGAACAACGCGGTCCGCGTCACGCTGCCAGCCGGGGACTACGCCGGCGTGCAATTTACCGTGGGCGTGCCGTTCGACCTCAACCATGCAAACCCGTTGCTGGCCGGCGCACCGCTCAATGACGCGGCAATGCACTGGCACTGGCGCTCGGGCTACAAGTTCCTGCGAGCCGGTGTTGCGAGTGAAGCGGGCGACACCTGGATCCATCTTGGCAGTACCGGTTGTGAGGGCACCGTTGGCGACATCTCGGGCTGCAATGGGCCAAACCGTGTGACGGTCCGATTGATGGACTTTGATCCGGGCACAGATCGAATCGTAGTCGATCTCGGCCGGTTGCTCGACACGGCAGCCATGCTTGCGGCCAGCGATAAAACTGATTGCTCTTCGGGACCGGCTGAGGCGGCCTGCGCGCCGCCGTTCGCCGCGTTGGGGCTGCCGTTCGACCTCAACCATGC
>JBCAZN010000547.1:0-1705 GCA_038533035.1 Pseudomonadota bacterium | reverse complement strand
ATTGAGTACGCCTATTATCGGATGGCGAAAGCCGCCGGCATTTCGATGGCCGAGTGCCGTCTGCTGCACGAAAACGGCCGCAGTCATTTTATGACACAGCGCTTTGATCGCCAGGCCAACGGTGAAAAACTGCACATGCAATCGCTGGCCGGACTGGCGCACCTCGACTATCAGCTGGCGGGCGCGCACAGTTATGAACAGGCGTTCGACGTAATGCATAAGCTCAAGCTGACCAGCGCCGAGTTTGCAGAGCAGTTCCGGCGAATGTGCTTCAACATCATTGCGCGCAACCAGGACGACCACACGAAAAATATTGCGTTTCTGATGAACAAATCGGGCCGCTGGTCGCTGTCCCCGGCGTTTGATGTGATTTACGCGTGGAATCCCGATGGCGCCTGGACGGCACAGCACCAGATGTCGGTGAACGGGCGGCGTGACGGCTTCAAACGCGATGACCTGCTGGCGGTCGCGGCGCAGTACAATATCCCGCATGCGCTTGATATTGTTGAGGCTGTCGCGGCAGCTGTTGAGCGCTGGCCCGAGTTCGCGAACGAGGCCGGTGTCGCCGACGGCACCATGCACAATATCGCCGGCGCCCACCGCAGGCTGGAGTAATACGTGCTCGAATACATGCAACTCACATCAGTAAATCGGGGAACGGCTGAGACGATCGAGCACGGCAGCAAGTCGATGACGACGGGAATCTGCAAACGGCCCGTTGAGGGTCCGGTGCTGCTGTTGGAAACCGGTGTGGATAATGACGCTGTTGTTGATGCAGAGCATCATGGCGGTGCCGATCAGGCTGTCTATGCCTACAGCGCGGATGACTACGACTGGTGGGCCGAGTCAGCGGGTCGTGAGTTTAAGCCCGGCACATTCGGTGAGAACCTGACCATTCGAGGCATGCCGTCCGACATGCGCGTCGGAGATCGATTGCTGATCGGCGAAGTTGTTCTCGAGGCCACAGCACCCCGTATTCCCTGCGCGACCCTCGCTGCGCGGGTCGCGAATTCAGGTTTTAGCCTTGAGTTTCGCGAGGCAGAAAAACCGGGCGTCTATTTTCGCGTGTTGAATCCCGGATCAGTGCAGAAAGGTGACGCGGTGACGTTCGTCGAGAGCGATTCCGCCGACGTTACAATTCTGGATCTGTTTCGATTCTATTATGCGTTGCAGCACGACGAAGCAACGCTGCTTCGATACCTGGAGGCACCTTTGGCAAGTCGCGTCAGAGCCAGGGTCGAAACCAAGCTGGCAGCGCTGCAGTCCAACTAGGTCGACCCGGCCTTCGCGAGCAACGGCTGCCAGTCGTTGGCATCCCTGGCCGTTTCGTAAGACTCCCGCATGGTATTGATCCGCTCGTTGAGTTTGCGCTCAATTTCAGCGAAACGTGGTTCATCGCGAATCGCGTCGAGAATCGGATCGTCGACCATCGTCCAGCCGTTGAATGACATGCTGTTGGCGAAGCCTTCGTCGACGGCCTCCTCAAGTGCATCGAGTGCTGCAAACCGGTTGCCCTGCAGGATCAGGATGTAGACGTCTCGGATGCCATGGCCGGACATGCCCAGCCTTGGCATTGTGTTGACGACTGTTGATGCCTTGGCGAGCAATGGTGCGGCCTTTGACGGGTTGCCGAGCTCCTGGTAAAGGTACGCGAGAAGAATAACGATATTCAGATTGAATCGAGGTCAATCGATTCAATCTGAAT
>JBCAZN010000546.1:0-1705 GCA_038533035.1 Pseudomonadota bacterium | reverse complement strand
ATACGTAGCAGCGGGTCACTGTCGGCGATCGCAGCCTGTAATGTCGTTCTGGCTGCCGTATTGAACGGCGGTCGAATTTCCGACACCAGCGTCGCGCGAACGATGGCCGGCAATTCCGGGTCGAGTGCGGCGGCGAAGTCGACGTTACCCTCTCGCGCCGCTGCAATACTGGCGCCATAGTGTTCCGGGTCGGTCGCAGTGTCGGGTAGCCGGAAGCTGTGGTCGCGTCGCGGGTCGACGCCCATGTAGATCTCGTCCTGCATGTGACAGCTCACACAGTCGTTTGTCGGCGCATGCTCGACTGTCGCGAACTTCGTTGGCAGGTGGCATTGCGAGCACACGTCGTTCGGGTTCGGGCCCGTTACCAGATCGCCCGAATGCGGATTGTGGCAGTCGCTGCAAGTGACGCCCGCAGCAAACATTTTGCTTTGCAGAAACGAGCCGTAAACGTAAACCTCTTCGAGGATCCGGCCGTCGGCGTGGTACAGGTTTTCTTCAAGTAACGACACGTGATGGGTGTCCAGTAGCGGCTTGCCGTATTCGTACTCGTTGACGATCGGCGCGCGCCGCGAATGACAGCGCCCGCAACTCTCCGGTTGCTGGTGCGAGGTAATCGGCTTCGAGCGCGCCGCAATGCCCGTTTCGACATCCATGATCCAGGCGGCACCGTCCTTGTCGTTCAGGTTAACCGGCAACCCGTTCGCATTGCCGGCGTCATCAACCGGCAGCGCTACATGTCGTGAGCCCGGACCATGACACCCTTCGCAGCCAATCGAGATCTCGGACCAGGTTGTAGCGAACGTGTTGCTTTCGAGGTCGTAGTTCACCTGCAGGTCGGTTGAGTGACACTCGGCACACATGTAATTCCAGTTGAAGTAGCGACCGGTCCAGTGCAGCACGTCGTCGTGCAGGATTTGTTCGTCAGGGTACAGGTGATACCAGCGCTGCCCGCCGTCGGCTGCAGCGCGTGCATCCCACGCGAACGGCAGCACCTGTTTACGGCCATCAGGGAATTCGGTCAGGTATTGCTGCAACGGCGTGAGGCCGAATACATGGCTGACCTCGAACGCCTCAAGCTCGCCATTGCTGTTGTCGGTCTGCATGATGAAACGATCGCCGTCGCGGTACATGCGACTCGTCGCACCGAAGTACTCAATACTGGTGTCATCGAAGTTCGCGAGAATGGTGTCAGCGGAAGCGTCCTGCATTGCGAGTTGGTGATGCGAGCCCTGCCAGTCCCGATATTCGCGCTCGTGACAGTCAGCACAAGCGTCGCTGCCCACGAACTCCGCCTGCGCTAGCGCGACGTCTGGCGCAACGCGACTTTCCTGCGGCGCTTCGCCACAAGCATGCAACCCCGCCAGAAACAGGAACAGAAAAACGCGCCAACCACTCATCGTTTTATTATGCCTGTCACTAACAAAAAAGGCCGCTCATACGAGCGGCCCTCTAATAAAGGTAACCGGTACCTTAATTCTAGCGTTTGCCTTTCAGTTTTTGTGCGGCGCGGTAGCGTGCGCGCGCTTCGGCAAGTTCCGCCTGGGCGCGGGCCAGGTCGGTTTCAGTCATTGTGCCTTCCATCGCTTGCTCGGCTTCCTGCTGTGCAGCGAGCGCGATCGCTTCGTCGAGCTGGTCGCTGCGCAGCGCCGTGTCGGCAAGAATGGTCACGGCGTGCAGCAGGAAGATGGCTCGGAAGAGACCATCT
>JBCAZN010000545.1:0-1709 GCA_038533035.1 Pseudomonadota bacterium | reverse complement strand
CCCCATCTCGGTCCTCGATATCCAGCGCATCATTCGCCACCTGTGCGAGCGCGATATCGGCGTACTGAGATGGGGTCAACGCCCGCAAACGGTTCATCGAGCAGCACGAATAACGGATTGGCCGCCAGTGCCCGCGCAATTTCGACGCGACGCCGTTCACCACCGGACAAGCTGATACCCAGGCTGGAGCGCACATGACCGACATGCAATTCGTCGAGCAGGTTTTCGAGTTCCTGTTCACGCCCGGCGCGGTCGAGGTCCTTGCGCACCTCGAGAATCGCAAGAATGTTCTCTTCAACCGTCAGTTTGCGAAAGATCGACGCTTCCTGCGGCAGGTAGCCGAGGCCGAGCTTCGACCGTTCGTGCATGGGCTTCGCGGTCAGGTCCTGGCCGTCGAGTAGAATGTTGCCGCTATCGGCGGCGACCAGGCCCACGATCATATAAAACGCCGTGGTTTTGCCGGCCCCGTTAGGGCCCAGCAGTCCGACCACTTCGCCACTCTTGATCTCGAGCGACAGGGTTCTGACCACCTGCCGCATCTTGTAGCTTTTCGAGATGTCCTGGACGCTGAGAATACTCATTAATTCGGGGCGTCGTCGTCTGCGTCGGCCGGCGGGAGCTCATCGGGAGTGTAGGTGATGCGTACGCGTTCGCCGCCATTTCCCGAGGAGTCGGCGTTGATGCGCCGTTCGTTAATGTTGTACACCAGGTAATGCGACGAGATCTGGTTACCCGCCTCGGTGATCGTAGCGTCGTCCGAGAATTCGATGATGCCCTTCGGCACGTCGTAAAGGAGTTTGCCGGCTTCGGCATATGTGGTGTCATCAGAATCAGCGCGGCGCATTTCGAATGTCGCCGGTGCGCCGGTCACCGTTGCGACGCTCAAAACGTTGCCATCGAATTGCAGACTGGCGGCATCGCAACGAATCTTACCCTGGTCGACGTCGATGACGACATCGCCCGAAAATTGCCACGAACTGTTCTCCTGGGCGGCGCTGGTTGCACGACCTTCATTCGCTTCAATAGAAATGCGCCCCTGCGAAAACCGCAGCCCGGTATAAATTATCGTCGAGGTCTTGCCGTCGAACGCCATCGTCTCGGAGACGATGTCCCACGGCAGGCGCAAGTCGAGGTCGACCGTCTGCGCCATTGCGCACGGCGTGCTGCCGACGAGCAGCAGGGTGAGCAGCCTGGACCGTTTCAAGTACTTCATCTAGGGGGCAATCTTTCCGCGAACGTTGGCTTTGAGCTCAAAATGGTTGTCGTTAAGCGATGCTAGCATGCCTGTTGCTGTAAGGCTGCGTGCACCAATACGGACCTGCACCCGATGGTCGGTCTCGGCTACGTATCGCTCCGGATCGAGTTCGAGGTACTCGGTGCGAATTTCCGTTTCCTGGCTGTCCGAGTCGCCGCGATTCAGCGCAACAACGTGCCCGCGCAGGGTAATTTGCGGGCTGCCTTCCATCAGCGTTGCCTGGTCGGCGTTGACAATCCACGGTACATCGCTGTCTGGCGAGTAGCGGATGCGCACGTCGGAAAAATCAATGCGGCGTTCCTCTGTTTGTTCGGCATGCTCGGCCTCGATCTCGTACAGCATGCTGCCGTCTTCCGCCGTGCCGAGAATTCTGGCCTGCTTAAGGTAATAGCCGCGATGTACCGACTCATAAGGAACTGCGACATCAACGTCACTGGTATTTGAGCGCGCGAGG
>JBCAZN010000544.1:0-1723 GCA_038533035.1 Pseudomonadota bacterium | reverse complement strand
CCGTGACATCCCGCACGGCTTCCTTGCGAACGAAGGCCTGACCCTGGGGTCGGCCGGCGCGATGGTGCGGGCAGCACTCGAAAACATCGACAATTCAATCGAATTGTTGCCAAACGGCAGCGCTCGCGTGGAAGCCGTGCGGGATGTCACGGTGGATACGCCGGACGGTGAACAGGTATTGACGCTGTTCGCGGTCCATGGCGTTGGCTTTACGCCTTATTACGTGTGGTTCGACAAGAATATGAATATTGCCGCCGTCGATAACAGCGGCTACCTCGGCATGATTCCGGAAGGCTGGGACTCGGCTGTGTTGAATGAATTGAGTGCCGTGCAGTCGGAAGTTGACGGTGAGTTGCTGGTTCGGCAGTCCGGCAATCTTGCGCACGTTGCCGATGGTGCAGTGATCTACGAAAACGTTGCCATTGCCGATGTGGTCGCAGGCAAGCTGGTTCCTGGACAGCATGTGCGTATCGCCGACGGCCAGATTACCGATATTTCGTCGGACGCTATCAATGACAGCAACGCGTTACGTATCGATGGTGCCGGCAGGACCCTGCTGCCGGGCCTATGGGATATGCATGCGCACTTTCCGCTGTCGTCGGGCGTTATCAATATTGCTGGCGGCATTACCAACGTGCGCAATATTGGTGGCGTGCACGAGAAGACGCTGGAGCTGACGGCGAAACATGACTCGGGCGAGGTTATCGGTCCCAACACGTTCCGCGCCGGCTTCATGGACAAGGCCGGTCCGTATGCGTCCGGCTGGGCCGCCGAGAACCTGCAGCAAGCGCTCGAACGCGTCGATTTTTATGCTGACAACGGCTACATCCAGATCAAGCTTTACAGTTCAATCGAGCCTGAATGGGTCGCACCCATCGCGGAGCGAGTACATGCACGCGGTATGCGACTAAGTGGCCACATACCGGCATTCATGTCGGCCGAGCAGGCGGTTCGCGCCGGCTACGACGAAATCCAGCACATCAACATGGTGTTCCTGAATTTCCTGGCCGGCGATCGCGAAGACACGCGCCAACAGATCCGATTCACGCTTTACGGCGATGAGGCGGGCAACCTTGATCTCGAGTCCGATGAAGTGCAGTCGTTTTTCGCGCTGCTGAAAGAAAACAACGTGGCCGTTGATCCGACCGCGGCGATTTTCGATACGGCGTTGCGGCATGTCGCTGGCGAGCCGGACCCGACCTTTGCGCCGGTCATAGAGCACTTGCCGCCGAATGTTGCGCGCTCGTTCTATTCGGTCAGCATGAACAAGCACGGCAAGGACGAGGCCTGGCTGCGATCCGCCGACAATCAGGCGGCGATGCTGAAGGCATTGCATGACAGTGGCATCCAGCTGGTACCGGGCAGCGATAACCTGCCGGCCTTTACGATCCATCGTGAGCTCGAATTGTACGTTGACGCCGGGATTTCCACGGCGGATGTGCTGCGCATCGCCACTCTGGATTCAGCCGCCATAACGGGCGTCGCCGACCGCAAAGGCTCGATCGAAGTCGGTAAGGATTCGGACCTGGTACTGGTCGATGGGAACCCGTTTGCAGACATCAGCGCGGTGCGTCGTGCAACGCTCGTGATGAAGGGCAGCACACTGTACCGACCAGAGGACCTGTATCGGTCCGTGGGGATCAAGCCGTTCCTGCCATCGGTGGAGCTGTAGCGTATGACAAACGAACAGCAGGAGTGCAAACAGCAATCCCTGCTCGGTTGT
>JBCAZN010000543.1:0-1725 GCA_038533035.1 Pseudomonadota bacterium | reverse complement strand
ATTGCGCGGATTCTGGCGGAACTCATCGTTAATAAGGTGCAGGTGTCGCTTTACCGCTCCGATCGTGTAGGCGCTGACACCGTCAAGTTCCGGGTTTTGCTGCAATAACAGGAACAGCTCCAGCAGCGCCGATGGGTCGCGCGCGAAAACGTCTTCATCGACTGCCTGCAAATAGCCATTCTTGACCTGGAAGCGCTCATTCAATGGCGTCGGTGGCGCGTCGGGATCCAGCAGGATGACTTCTTCGAATTGCTGCAGCAGCATTTCATTCAGGCGTGACAGCTCCATCACCGTGCGGTAGTAGCGCTGCATCATCTGTTCGACCGCGAGCGTGTAGGACGCATCTTCATAGCCCAGCATCGCGGCGAGCCGCGTCTGGTGATCGAACAACAGCCGATCTTCGCGACGTCCGGTCAGCACATGCAGCGCGAAGCGTATGCGCCACAGGAATTCTTCGCCGTCGAGCAGGCGCTCGAGCTGGCCTGGCGTCAGAAACCCATGATCCACGAGTTCCGCGAGCGTCGTGGCACCAAACTGGCGCTTTGCCACCCAGCCAATCATCTGGATGTCGCGCAGCCCGCCGGGGCTACCCTTGACGTTGGGCTCGAGGTTGTAAGCCGTGTCGTGGTAGCGATGGTGCCGTGCGATCTGTTCCTTGCGCTTTTCCTCGAAAAACACGGTGGGCGGCCACATGTTGTCGGGTGTAATGACGGCCTGCATGCGTTCGAACAGCGCGTCCGGCCCGGTCAGGAGTCGCGCTTCCATGAGCGTCGTCGCGACGGTGAGATCAGCGCGGGCTTCACGCTCGCAGTCGGCGATGGTGCGCACGCTGTGGCCAATTTCGAGGCCGACGTCCCACAGGGCGGTCACAAAGGCGGACAGTTTCTCCTCATCGCCGGCAGCCAGGTCGCCGGGCAGCAATAACATGACATCAATATCGGAGTAGGGGTGCAGTTCGCCACGGCCGTAGCCGCCCACAGCGACCAGCGCCGCCTCAGAGCTGCCGATGTGCGATTCCCAGAGTTCGACCAGCACCGCGTCAATCGCGGAGGCGCGGTCGCGCACCAGGTCAACGACGCTTTCACCGGCCGCAAAACGGCGTTCCTGGTCCTCGCGACTTGCTGCGAGTTTTTCCCGGAAAGTGCTATAACTCATTGTTATTACTAATTGCGATCAGCGGCGCCAAGTGTCAGAACCTGGAAACCGTCAGCGGTGATCAGGCAGGTGTGCTCCCACTGTGCCGAGAGCTTGTGGTCCTTGGTGACGACGGTCCAGCCGTCGGGCAGCAGTTTCACATTGGGTTTGCCCGCATTCACCATCGGTTCCACGGTCAGGGTCATGCCTTCGCGCAACTCGAGACCGGTGCCACGGCGGCCGTAGTGCAGGACCTGGGGCTCCTCGTGGAAGACCTCGCCAATGCCGTGGCCGCAGTACTCGCGAACCACCGAAAAGCGATTCTTTTCAACATGTTGCTGTACGGCGGCACCGACGTCGCCAAGGTGCTTGCCGGGCGCCAGTTCCTCGATGCCGAGCCACATGGCTTCGAAGGCCACCTCGGACAGGCGTTTCGCCTGGATACTTTCCTTGCCGACAAAAAACATGCGGCTCGTATCGCCGTGGAAGCCGTCCTTGATGACCGTTATGTCAATGTTGACGGCGTCTCCAGCCTTGAGCTTCTTGTCGCCCGGAATACCGTGGCAAACCACGTGATTGACCGAGGTGCAG
>JBCAZN010000542.1:0-1728 GCA_038533035.1 Pseudomonadota bacterium | reverse complement strand
CGGTCTTGTCGGCGTTTTCGACCTCGAGCAATCCCTGAATCTTTCCTCGCTTGGATTCATCGGTCAGGGTACTCGCCATCCAGGGAGTCCATCCCAG
Source organism: Pseudomonadota bacterium (assembly GCA_038533035.1). Lineage (GTDB taxonomy): Bacteria > Pseudomonadota > Gammaproteobacteria > Steroidobacterales > Woeseiaceae > UBA1847. The sequence goes on along the minus strand of JBCAZN010000542.1, from coordinate 1,631 downwards.
CTCGTCACGCAGCGACGCATCGGCCCCGCACTGCAGCAACTTTTCGGCGGCAACTGACGCGCCCTCGTGAACGCAGTGAGTTAACAATGTACGCCCTGCCGGAACATGGCCAACTGATGTCGAGGTATCGGGTGTAACGCTATTTGGATCTGCCCCGGCCTCGATGGCCTCGCCGATCGCTTTGATGGCGCCCGGCTTGCGAGGTTCCAGCACCGCCTGCAATAGTTTCTTGTTCGCCTGGCGCGACATATACGTAGTCCGTGGCGCGATTTCGCAACTGTTAGAGGGTTTGAAACTCTATGATGCCTTATGGTCAAGCAATCCGAAAAGCCCGAGTACAGCGTTTTCGAGGAAATCCTGCACGCCGGTACGCACGGCGCAGGCGTGATACTCAGCATTGCGGGCCTCACCTGGATGCTGTTTGTCACCATCGATACTGGCGACCCGTGGCGCATCGTGGCAAGTGCGATATACGGTGCCACTCTCCTTGGCCTGTTTCTCGCGTCGACGCTCTATCACGGGCTTTATGTGTCAAGACATCGTGAAGTTTTCAAGCTGATCGACCACTGCGCGATCTATTTATTAATCGCGGGAACCTATACACCTTTTTTTCTGGTCGCCATGCGCAGCAACACGGGCTGGTGGTTATTCGGAACAATCTGGGCGTTAGCAACCGCAGGCATTGTTAAGAAACTGCTGTTCCGGCATCGATTCCCAAAAATCGCACTCGCGAGTTACCTGGCCATGGGTTGGTTGATCGTTATAGCGGCACCGCAAATGGCCGCCGCCATTGGACCGGATGGAATGGCCTGGGTTGTCGCAGGCGGTATAGCGTATTCAGTTGGCGCGCTGTTCTATGCGGTAGAAAGGATCCCGTACAACCATGCGGTCTGGCACCTGTTTGTGCTTGCCGGCGGCATCTGCCATTTCCTGGCAATCATTTGGCACGTGTTGCCAATGCCCGCGGCGAGTTAGTTTTCGAAAGTCACCGAGTGGTAGCGTGCTCCCGGTCGGACAGCACCAGAACGTTGCCGGCGATAACCAATCCGAAGCCGCCGAGGATGTACAGGTTGAGCTCAAGACCCTCAAAGATTGTCGAAATTATCAACGCGACAACCGGGAACATTACCGCTGTATACCCTGCCCGTTGGGCACCGATGCGCCCCAACAACGTCAGGTAGGTTACAAAAGCGACAACCGAAGCAAACACCGTCAGGTACACGAACGACAAAATATAGGTCAGGCGGGTATCAATTGTGAACTCGTGACCAACGATGATCGAGATCAATGTCGTCAGGATAGCGCCATACAGCATGCCCCACGCGTTGGTTTGCACGACCGGCAATTCATCACGATGTGCAGCCTGCATAACCATGTTGCCAAAGGATGCACACAGTGCACCAAGGAGCGCGATCCCGAAGCCGAAAAGCACCTTATCCGAGTATTCGACGCCGGACAGCTCTGGACCGAACAACACAAGAAAGCCGACAATACCGAGACAAGTGCCCATGTAAAGGCGCGGTGTGCCGCGAATTCCGAAGAATAGTCGCGCATTGATAATGTTCATCCACACGATCGACGAAAACGCGATCGCGGCCAGTGCCGACGTGATGTAGACCTGCGAGCGGTAC
>JBCAZN010000541.1:0-1728 GCA_038533035.1 Pseudomonadota bacterium | reverse complement strand
ACGTTCACGACCGGATCGCTGCAGTTCAGTAATGAAGTCACTGCGATTCTTGCGGTACACACCATCGAACGGCGGCACGTTGAGGGCCAGCACGCGGCCGCTGACCTCAATCGTCGTAAAATGTGCCGCGAGCATGATGACACCGCGACCGCCGCTGGCTGCGGCTTCGACATGTTCCAGACCGTTAATCGTCGTAATCGACGCCAGGTGCTCGTCGCTGGCCCAGCGACCGAGGCCCATCTCGATCAGGCAAATCCCCAGCGCTTTGAAATGCTCGAGCGCGAGCGCGTCGCGTTCCTCAGGTGACAGTTCCGGAAAGCACAGCTCGATGTTGCGTCGCACGATGGCGCGCCGTGATCCGCCGAATGTGTGCGCCAGGCGGCCGAGCAGGCTGCCGATGGCCAGTGCAACGCGATGTGGCAGCAGGCAAATAAGGCGCAGCAAACCCATGCCGATCCAGGTCGGCCAGTAGCGGGGTTGCCAGTAGGAATGGAGTGGTTTGCGATCTGCGGCCATCAGGACCGCAGTTTACTCGGAGACGCCGCTCGCGTAACCATCACTTTCAGCGTCCTGTGCGACTTCGACAGGTGCTTCGGCGGCTTCGACTTCGTCAGTCTGGATGCCGATATGAAATGCCGCATCGCCGGGCATCACAACGCTGTTGCGAACCATGCCGATCACTCGGCCGGAGTACGGCGAGCGAACCTCGACCCGGGCATTGCTCATCGGATCGATCACGAGTGCGAGTACCTGGCCCTCGCGCACTGTGCTGCCAAGCGAGACATCCGCCAACAGGATGCCGCCGTTGTCAGCCCGCACCCACGACGAACGGTAATAGACCGGTTCCGGGTCACCCCACCAGCGCTTGCGCTTCAGCATGCCAAGTGACGACAGCAGCGTTTCGATTCCCTGTACGCCGTGCTGCACTTCGGCGAGCTCGAGCTGCGAGGGCCCGCCGGCTTCGATCGTGACGGTGGGAATGTCCACCATCGTGGCGGCATAACGCAGGCTGCCGTCAATGGGCGGGCTGTGCAGCACGACCATCGAGCCAAATCCCTCGGTCAGGGTCAGCACCTCGGGGTCGCGAAGGTCGGCGCGAATTTGCGGCAGGTTGGCACGCTCGAGTGAACCGGTGTGTAAATCAACAAGCGCATCGCAGTGGCTGATGACTTCGGTGAAGAACGAATGCGCAACTCGAGCGGCGGCGCTGCCGGTCGGATTGCCCGGGAAATAGCGATTCAGGTCACGACGGTCTGGCAGGTAACGTGAGCCGCGGCGAAAACCCTGTACGTTGACTATCGGCACGCCGATGATAGCGCCGGACAGCTTGGCCGGTTCGACGTTGTGCAATACGCGACGCACAATTTCGATGCCGTTGAGTTCGTCCCCATGTACTGCGGCAGTCAGGCAAAGCGTCGGACCATCGCCAACACCATTGACGGCGAGCACGGGTGTTGAGACGGGCACGCCCTCAAACAGTTCAGTCGCCGACCATGACAGTCGTTCGGCACTTCCGGGGGGTATGCGCTGTCCAAGAATATCGAGGGTATTGGTGTCATTGCTGACAGGTACTATGAGGTCAGCGAACGGACCGTGAATCTCGGTTTCGGCAAGCGCGCCAGGACCGAACAGGACCAGGCCCGCGGCCGCCAGGTATTGGCAAACGCGTCGGCAGCTGTCAGATTGTCGGCGAAAGAGGCTCATCAGAGGCACAAAGTAGGCTATTTT
>JBCAZN010000540.1:0-1735 GCA_038533035.1 Pseudomonadota bacterium | reverse complement strand
CCCGGCAGGAATGCGCCGTCGAAATCGTAGACGTTGCGAATATTGAGCAGGGCTTCGCCGGCGTCTGTCAGCGTCGGGTCATCCGGGAAATTGTTGAGACCGTCAGGAATCACCGTTGGTATCGGACGCGGGTCAGCCGACACCACTTCCGTAAACATGAAACCTTCCTGGCCGGGCACAATCGGCAGCTGCGTGTCGTTGCGCGGATCGTAAATCCAGATTCCGTACAACGGCGGCGCGACAACGAAGTCGCCGGGCACCGGGGTGATCGGGTTATTCGGGTCGTTATTGACGATCGCAAGTGCCAGGTTTTCCGGTGTGCAAGCGACAATCTGCTCGTCAATCGTGTTCGGATCGCCGTCATCTGGCAGGATTTCGGTGAGGCGGCACTGCGTCCAGCTCACCATCAGGCGGCCCGTGCCGTCCAGAATCGGGTAAACCGAGTAGTAGCGTCCACCCGGCGACGCAACGCCTGGCTCAGTGATGACGTTATTGACCGTCGCGTCTGCCTGGGCCGGTCCGTTCAATACACCAATGTTTGGCGCCGTCGGTTGCGTATTCTCGACGTACTGCGGCGTATCGACAAACATCAGCTCGCCACCGCCCTCGGTGTCAGTGAACGGACGCGCCAGCACCATGATGCGGCCGTCCTCAACTTCACGCGGCTGCATGAACTGGATCGTCGAACCGTTCGTGCCCGTGTCGTGACTTTCGCTGCCGTACAGCAGTTCGAGTTCCGAACCGTCCGGGTTCATGCGATACAGGTTGACCTCGTCGCTGTTGCCGGCGTGGTCCCAGCGGCTGAATACGATCTGGCCGTCAGTCATGACGGACGGGTCGAGGTCGTGACTCTGGTTAAACGTGACCTGCTTTACACCCGTACCGTCGCTGTTCATGACGTGCAGGTTGAACGCGAATTCGTTTTCGTCTTCGTCCATGGCCGGAAACGCACCCTTGCCTTCATCAAGCAATACAGCCTGAGACTGCGTCTGGCGCGTGGACGAGAAGACGATGCGACCGTCAGGCAGGTACTTCGGCATAATGTCGTGGCCGATCTCTGCGGTCAGGTCGGTCGGGATGACACGCTCGAGCGTATCGGTCTCAAACGTGTACTGCCAGATATTCCAGGTGGCAACCTGGTCATCCTCGTCGACATTCGGGTCGAACGGGAAGCGCATTGCAAACAGCAGGCGACTGCCGTCGTAGTCGATTTCGACGTCGCGAATGGCGGCCATACCCTGCGTCAGCTCGCCCGTAATATTAACGGCTTCGGCGCCAACGGCGGCACGATCACGGAAAAACAGATCGGCACCGAAGTCGAACGTGATCTGCTCGCGCAAATCCGTCTGTTCGAAAATGCCATTATCATCAGCCGGGATCGGCGACATGATGTATGCAATCGGGAAATCGATGACCACCGGATCCGGGTCCTGTCCCGTTCCGAGCTGCACGCCTTCACCTTTGCTGCAGGCGGCGATAAAAACACACGCCATCGACAACGCGACCATCCTGGTCACATTTGCTGCAAATCCCTGTTTGCCTTGCTGCGTTTGCCGGTTCATAACATTCACCTTGCGGTATCTTGGCAGAGTACGACGCGAAAGCACGGACAACCGTTAACGCGTTCACAAACCGCATAAACATAAGATGTCCGTTGCCACATTTTTTCTTTCGCGATCAAAATTATAGGAGACCTTTCGGGGTCGATGTAATGTCTCAAAAGCCCGACAGTGAG
>JBCAZN010000539.1:0-1736 GCA_038533035.1 Pseudomonadota bacterium | reverse complement strand
TGCTGACATTGAAAGTCTCCTATTTCAGTACAAACGTGACTTTCAATGCGACCCGGTACTTGTCGACCTTGCCGTCTTTCACAGAAACCTTCATATCCTTGACCCACGCCGCTTCAATCTGGTCCAGCGTTTCGTTTGCGCGTTCGATCGCGTTATCGATAGCTTCCTTGAAGCCTTTGCCAGACTCAGCGGTAATCTCGGTTACTTTTGCTACGCTCATTGGTGTTCTCCTTTCTAAATTTATTGGTTGTTTTTTATTCGATGATTCGCAGTTCGACGCGGCGATTACGAGCGCGCCCTTCAGCAGAATCGTTTGAGGCAACCGGGTCTGCTTCGCCGTAACCGCGAGCCGTCAGTTTGTCGGCGTCTGCGCCGGTATTTATCAGGTAATCGCGGACCGTCGAAGCGCGCCGCTCTGACAGGCCCTGGTTGTAATCGGCGTTGCCGGCGCTGTCCGTGTGACCGGCGACTTCAACGCGCAGGTCCGGGTGCTTCCGCATCGTCGCGACGGCATCAGCCAGTTCTCGTTCCGCTCCGGGGAGCAGGCGATCGGAGTTCGTCTCGAAGTTCACGCCGGGCAGGTCAATGACGTCCTTGATTTCGCAACCGTTGACGTCGACGCGGGCACCGGCCGCGCTATTCGGGCACCGGTCCTTGCTGTTTACGACGCCGTCGTTGTCGCCATCCAGTTCACAGCCCCGTGCGTCCACTGAAGCGCCTCGCGGCGAGTTCGGGCATTTATCGATCGCGTCGGCAACACCGTCACGATCTCCGTCGAGCGCACAGCCTTTTGCATCCACGGCATAGCCGTTCGGCGTCGAAGGACAGCGATCGATATCATCACGAACGCCATCGCCATCGCTGTCGCGAACCACAGCGGGAGCAGGAGCCGGTGCAGGTGCTGGAGAGGAGCCAAAGGCATACGCAACGCCAAGCGACGTGATTCGATCGTTCAGATCGGATCCAAAATCGTTCGAATTGCGGCGACGTGTCTCGAGCCGGACCGAAAAAGGACTGTTGTCGAAACGCCAGTCGATGCCGAAGCCGATGGTCTCGTAGAAGGCCCTGTCGCTGCCGAGATTTGCCGAGTCGACGTCGAACAAGCCGGCACCAAAAAGGAAGTAGGGGGCCAAATTCTTGTCGCCGCGGAAAATAAAGCGGCCATTAAAACCAATCTCGAGCAGGTCAAGGCTGTCGCCACCGGACAGACTTGAGGAGCCGAGCAGGCCTTCGAGCGCAAACCAGTCGTTGAAGTGCGTACCGACAACAACCTGGGCGCCGCCGACCTCGTCGTCAACGCCGCGAAGTCCATCGTCGTCTGTGTAGACGATCGACGGTGCAATGTAATTGTCCTGTGCTTCTGCGGGAGCCAGCACTGTCAACGCAGCAAGCGCTGCTGTCGAACATACCAAGACACGTAATGACATGAGAATTCTCCAGTATTTGTTCAGATGTGCGGCGCGCAACGTCGGCGGGCCGATCAAAGTTGAACGGGAGTGTCCGGTTATAGGACGTGTACAACAACGGAATTAGCGGAATCGTCACAATTGTTGACATTTGGCTGGCCGAGCAAATGGTCCAAAAGTGCCGAATGCGGTGCCGGCGGAGGGTCCTAGGCACTATTCTCGGAAATCTGCTAGTATTTACAGGGGTTTACAAACGAATCACGCGCGCAAAAAGACCGGACGGGCGGAGTCCCGAAGAAGGCAGGAGTAGGAAGTCATGCTGATTTTGAC
>JBCAZN010000538.1:0-1737 GCA_038533035.1 Pseudomonadota bacterium | reverse complement strand
CGTCAGCCTGTCAATTTCGACAGCCGAGTACCCTATTCCTGCGTCACGCAACCGGGCCAGCAGCTCCGGCAATTGCGAGCGCCCCTGCACCAGCACCGCAATGTCATCATCGGGCGACATGGCAACGATCTTCTTAATGACCTCGCAGCCCGTCGTTGCTTCAGCCGCTTTTGCGGTACCAAATACCGGGTGGACCGCGACGGTGCCCTGTCCGGTAAGATGTGCTGCCGACACGGCAGCTTCGTACGCAACCTCGCCGCGGGCCGGATCGTTCTCGGCCGCGAGCACATTCGGGAATACCTCGTTAAACCAGTCGACCAGAATCTCGCCGGAGCGAAAGTTTCTGCGCAACACCAGCGACTCGAGTTGAATATCACCAATACCGTGTTCACGGGCGAGCAGAAACTGGCCGACTTCGGCATTACGAAACCGGTAAATCGATTGCATCGGGTCGCCGACACAAAACAAAGTACGATCGTCGCCGGCTTCCCAACCGCCGGTCAGCGCTTCAAGCATTCGGTACTGTGCGCTCGACGTGTCCTGCATTTCATCGACCAGAATATGGCGCACCTGGTAGTCGAGTAACAGCGCAACGTCACCGGGCGAGTCCGCACTCCCCAGCGCCGTGCCGGCTGCGAGTGCTACCTCGATGTGATCGGCCAGCCCCTTTTCGGTAAACAGGCGTTTGAGTTCAGAGACGGCCAGCGGCAGCAGTCGAAACAGGGCGAGCAGCACCTGCCATTGATGATCCGAGTAGGTGACCGGCGGCAGCGTCCTCACTGCGTCGAGCAACGTCGCGCTGCGCTCATCGTTCGCCAATGCCTTGAGCATGCCCGTTACGAGCGCTTTTTCATCCTTACCGGTGGTCGGAAAACCATTGTTCTTGTTTACCTGTTTGCGAAACTGCGCCGCGCTTTTGACGAGCAACAGTTCGGCAATACCTTGCCATGTCGCCACATCATCCGGGTCGCTGCCCGGCAAGGCGTCGACGTCGGCCAGTACGACTACAGGGTTGTCTGTTTTGCCATCTGCCAACAGGTTATCGGCAGCGTAACCGAATACATCCGCTACCTGCTCGTAGGGTGCAAGCGCTGCCCGGGTACGCTCGAGGTGGCTGGTTACGGCCAGCCGCAGACTTTGCTCAAACTGCGCGCGCAGCGCAGCCGACTCCTGATCGTCCAGGCTACCGCTGCCAATAAAGGGCAACCACTGGTCGCGGGTCGTGAGCATGGCGGCGACATACGCGATATACAAACCCGTGTTGTTGTCGACATGGGCGAGCACGTCGCGCGCCGCGTCGGCCATCGGTCCTGTTTCCGTCAACCAGTCGAGCGTTGCAACGGCGGCTTCACGATGTACAGACTTGAGATCAGCATCGACAACAATGCGGCCACCGGACAGGCCCTGCTCAGCCGTCAGCGGTTGCGCGCGCGCGATTGTGGCATTCAGTGCATCCAGCGTCAGGATGCGCATTCGGCGTGGGCTGCCTAACAGGCCCCAGCCGCGCTTATCGGATCGTTCCAGTGCCCGCCTGGCCAGCCCCGCGGTCACCTTGAGATGGGCTTCGTCCGGTTCCACGCCGGCAGCTTCGCGGCGCAGCGCCTCAAGCACGCGCAGCTGCATTTCTGCGGCGGCTTTACGCGTGAACGTGATGGCAAGAATCTCCTCCGGATTCTCAACCGTCGCCAGCAAACGCAGGTACCGTTGAATCAGGAGTTCGGTTTTTCCCGAGCCGGC
>JBCAZN010000537.1:0-1742 GCA_038533035.1 Pseudomonadota bacterium | reverse complement strand
ATCGAAACGAGGCAAAGCGCGCTCAACGCGACCAGAAACGCGGAGCGCAGGGTCAACGTCGACGCGGAGATCGTGACGGGGGCCAGGATCAGCATCGCGAACGGGTTCGTCAGTCCGCCCACGAGTATCAGCAGGGCCGAAAGCTGGCCGCGACGTATCGCGCGGCGCCGCGGAAACCCAGCATTGGATTTTCTTCGTCCGGTTCGTAGCGTTCGCCGCCGATCAGGTTGGCGTACTCGTTCGATTTGAAATCCGACATGCGCACAATAACGGGCTCGGGTGCGAATGCAGCGGCAATCGTCGCAACACCTTCCGTCAGTTTGTCGACGAAAAAGCTAACCGGGTCGTCGTATCCCGCCATCTGGTCGTTGACCGCCGCCCGCGTATCGTCGTCCAGCGCATCGTATTCGAGCAAGGCCTGCGGGTGGACGCCGATCATGCGATTGATAATAAACTCGAGGCGGGCGAGGCCGACGCCGCGATTCGGTATGTTCGCAAAGTCGAACGCACGGTCCGGATTGCCGACGTTCATCATGATTTTGACCGGGATCTCTGGCAGTGAGTCGAGCTCGATCTGGGTTTGTTCAAAGCTCAGCATGCCGTCGTAGACAAAGCCTTCGTCGCCCTCGGCACAACTGACTGTTACGTCGGTGCCATCGCTGATTTTCTCGGTCGCGTCGCCGCAGCCAACGACTGCCGGGATGCCGAGTTCGCGGGCGATGATAGCCGCGTGACAGGTGCGGCCGCCGCGGTTGGTAACAATCGCCGACGCACGTTTCATTACCGGCTCCCAGTCGGGGTCGGTCATGTCCGAAACCAGCACGTCGCCGGTCTGTACGCGATTCATCTCGGACACGTCGCGAATGACCTTGGCGGTACCGGCGCCGATTTTCTGCCCGATGCTGCGCCCCGAGGTAATGATGTCGGAGCGGTCCTTGAGCGTGTAGCGCTGAATGGTGCGTCCGCTGCGGCTCTGTACCGTTTCCGGCCGCGCCTGCAGGATATATAACTTGCCGTCGTTACCGTCCTTGCCCCATTCGATATCCATGGGTCGCTGATAGTGTTCTTCGATCGTGACGGCCATTTTTGACAGTGCAACGATATCTTCGTCGCTCAGCGAGAATCGCAGGCTGTCCGCCTCGTCGACATCGACCGTATCCACGGTCTTGCCGGGCTGCGGGTTTTCGCTGTACACCATCTTGATCGCTTTGCTGCCGAGGTTTTTGCGCAGAATCGCATGCTTGCCGGCTTTGAGTGCCGGTTTGTAAACATAAAACTCGTCGGGATTGACGGCGCCCTGGACGACGGTTTCGCCCAGCCCCCAGGATGCGGTAACGAACACGGCATCGCGAAATCCGGATTCGGTATCAAGCGTAAACACGACGCCGGAAGCGCCGATATCACTGCGCACCATCGTCTGGACGCCCGCCGATAGTGCGACCAGGCTGTGATCGAAGCCCTGGTGCACGCGATACGCAATGGCTCGATCATTGAACAGCGAGGCAAACACCTGGTGCATCGCGTCGATCACATTGTCGAGGCCGCGAATATTGAGGAACGTCTCCTGCTGACCGGCAAACGATGCGTCCGGAAGGTCTTCCGCCGTTGCCGAGGATCGAACCGCCACCGTGATGTCATTGCCGCCACTCATTTCGGCCCATGCACCCTCGATATCCTGCTGCAACCGCTCGGGCAGGGGCGTTTCAAGAATCCAGCTACGAATCTGGCTGCCGGCGCTCGTG
>JBCAZN010000536.1:0-1754 GCA_038533035.1 Pseudomonadota bacterium | reverse complement strand
GAACACGGAAGGCCAGCGTATCCTGCTCGGTGCCATTGAAGACGGGCAGTTCATCCGAGTTAACGGCACTGCCCCCGTAAAGCTGAATGCGCGCATTGTTGCGACGGTCAGCGGCGACTTTGAGTTGCTCATCGAGTCCGGCCAGCTGCGGCGCGACCTGGTATCCGAATTGAGCGTTCTCAGCCTGCGCGTGCCGCCATTGCGTGAATACTCCGAAGACGTTCCGGAGCTGTTGACCTACTACGTTGACAAGCTGGTCGATGCCGAAGGCCTGACGTTTCGTCGCTTTAGCGTCGCCGCGCAGAATCGTCTGCGCAATTATCCGTGGCCCGATAATGTTCGCGAACTCAAGAACCTGGTGCGCCGCTTGCTGATGTCGGGTAGCTCCGACGATATCGCGTTGGAAGAAGTTGAGGCAGAAATCAGCTCGGCCGCGTCGACCGACGAGCCGCTTGCCAAGCAGGACCTGCTTGCGTTGCCATTACGCGAAGCGCGCGAACAGTTCGAACGTTCCTACCTGCAGCAGCAGCTGGTGCTTTGTGACGGTAAGGTCGGGCAGTTGGCAAAACGCGTCGGCATGGAGCGGACGCATCTTTACCGAAAATTGCGGTCGTTGGGTGTGGACTTCAAGAGTGTTGGGTCTGATGACTAGAATCGGGCAATGATGAGCCACTCGAGATAACGCAAACCGGAATGGCTCGCTTCGCTCCCGTCAAGCGGGACCGAGGTGCGCTTTATTTCTCGGTTTGCGTTATCTCGAGCGGCTCATCGCGCGGGGTTTAGTCTACGAGCTTATGTGGCTTTACGTACGGTCTGTCGGCGGGTAGCAGCCGTCCGTCTGGTTCGAATTTCAGGCCCGAGTTTCCGAAATCCTCTCGGGTTAGGCGTTCCATCAGCTTTAGTGCGCGCTTTTGTGGGTCGATGCTCGGGCCTGCCGGGCGTAGTTGAATCGTTGATACGATTTCGCCGTCGATGAACTTGCCATCGCCGTCCAGTGTTGCCGTCAGGATCGGTGCTATGCCCTTGATGCCGGCAACGCTGATGCCGTAGTAGGTTGCGAAATTGCCGAGGCTGTAGGCGATCAGTCGGTCCTTGTAGCGCTCCATTCCTCTTACGACGTGCGGGCCATGCCCTATCACGAGATCGGCACCGGCATCGACGACACCGCGTGCGAACCACACTACATCGCCGCGCGGTTCGCCGTAGTACTCTTCCTCGGCGAACGGAATGTTGATGGTATTCACGCCTTCGGCACCGCCATGAAAGGTGACAACAATTAAGTCGTAAACGGCGTCGAAAGAATTTACCCAGGAGAACGCCGCCTCGTAGTCGAGCAGCATGTTCGAGTTTTTGGTTACGGCGAAATTCAGGAAAACGACCGACAAGTCGTTTCGAACGATAGCGGACCAGGTCCCTTCGCGGCCTGACGCGAGGATCCCCGCGGTGCCCATTGCCGCGGCGCTGGCGTTGCGTCCTTCTTCACCAAAGTCGCGGGCGTGGTTGTTGGCGAGGCTGACGACATCGAAACCGGCGTCGCGGTAACGACTTGCGTAGCGCGTTGGTGAGCGAAACAGGTAGCAGGCATTCGGGTTGCTGCATTTCTTCGCCGGTTCGCCGCCGTCCATCAACACACCCTCGAGGTTGCCGAACGCGATATCGGCCGCCTGCACGTAAGGCGTGACAGCAGCGAGGAAACCCACACCGTCATCGTCCGGCAGGTGATTGTGCGGGTAGTCGGTGCCGATCATCATGTC
>JBCAZN010000535.1:0-1757 GCA_038533035.1 Pseudomonadota bacterium | reverse complement strand
TCGGCCAGGGTGTCGACGTCGAGACGGGTTGCGTCTTCTACTACAACGAAGACGCTCGTGCCGCTTTTTTCGTGCTCGAGCAGCTGGCGACGAAACTCGGTGAACTTGCGAATGGTGCCACCCGCGACCGTGTCGGCCCCGAGTTCAGATAACAGGTGTTCAAGTACGTCGTCGCTGGTCAGCCGCATACGCGAAATCTTGACAATGATCCGGTCTTTGCCGATCGCTTCGAGGGCGCGCGTGACGAGCGTCGTTTTCCCGGCGCCAACCGGGCCAACAACGGTCACGATGCTGTCGTTTGCCTGCAGTGCCGTCTTGATCCCGGCAATAGCAGTGACGGTCTGAGGTCCCACAAAGACATCCGTGCCGGTGGCCTTGGCGTGAAACGGCCGCTTCTTGAGTCCGAAATGTTGTACGTACATAGCCATCCGCTGAGCTGTTTGTGGCACAACAAAAGATCGTGCCTGTCGGGATGCTCAGTTTGATTTGGATAGCGCCCAAATTCAGGGAGTTATGTCACAAAAATCGCTTCACACAGGGCATTTTTGGGGGAGCAGTGTTGCAACAACTTGGAATAAATGACTGATTTTCGTGTCATTAACCTTCAGAATACGCGGTCAACCGGAGCGGCGCGGTGAATTCAGGGAGCATGATGCGCAAACTACTGATTATTATGATTATTTTGGGTGCAGTTGTCATTGCGGCCATCATGACCATGCTGCGCCCTGAGCCGCCGAAGAAGGAACGCGTCGTACTTGCGCCGTTAGTCGAAGTGCTCGTCCTTGAGCCTATGAATACCCGCTTCACCATTCGCACCCAGGGTACGGTTCGGCCGCGTACACAGACAGTGCTGAGTTCGGAAGTCGCTGGCGCAATCATCGAAATTTCACCGAAATTTGTTGCCGGTGGCGTTTTTCAGCCGAACGAGGTGCTGATGCGCATTGACCCGACAAACTACCGGGTGGCCGTCGAGCAGGCAGAAGCGCTCGTTGAGCAGCGCCAGATTGAATATAGCGGTTCGGCCAAGTTGCTCGAGCAGGGCTACCGCGCAGAAGCCGAGTACGCGTCGGCGGCCGCCGCGCTTGCCTCTGCGAAAGCCGAACTTGTGAGGGCGAACAAGAACCTTGCGCGAACCGCAATCCAGTTACCGTACCGTGGCATTGTGCGTAGCAAGGACACTGATCTTGGGCAATTCGTCAATGCGGGAACGCGGGTGGGTGTTGTATTTGCCACGGATGTTGCCGAAATTCGTTTGCCACTCACCGATCTTGATCTTGCGTTCATTGATCTGCCCAATGCCGCGGCGGTGGTGCAGACCGGTAAGGCCGACGGTCCGAACGTTACGCTTTCTGCGATAAGTAAGGGCAAACCCGTCCAGTGGCGCGGCACGATCGTCAGAACCGAAGGCGTTGTCGACGAAAGCAGTCGCGTGACCTACGCGGTGGCGCAGGTCGAGGATCCCTATCGTCTGCAAACGGAGGGTGTACCGCTGCCGGTCGGCACCTTTGTCAGTGCCGCGATTGAAGGCCGCCAGGCCGACGGTATTTTCAGAATACCGCGTGTTTTGGTTCGTGGCTCCGACCAGGTTGTATTCGTCGACGAACAGGATCGCCTGGAGATTCGCACCATCCAAATTGTGCGATCCGACTCGGAGTTCGTCTATTTTCGCTCCGGCGGGCAACCCGGTGACCGCGTGGTGCCGACCGGCAGCGGTACACCCTCCGTTTGCAGACGATAGGGATCCTCGACCTGCGCCA
>JBCAZN010000534.1:0-1778 GCA_038533035.1 Pseudomonadota bacterium | reverse complement strand
TCACGGCCACTGACAACAGTAATCCGGGCATCGGCGCCGTGATCAGCTTCGAGGTGTCAGGTGGCTCGCGTTCAGGGATATATTGCATGAGCTCGGCTTCGCGCGGCTTCAGGACGTGCACACCGCGGCTGACGCCGTCGAACGACAGTCGATAAAGCTGACCGTGACGACCAAACTGGACGTAGACCGGGCGATTGTTAATCGTGCCGCGGAACAGGTGCTGCCCAAACTGCCAGTTGTGGCGTACCTGGAGCAACGTACCGTCGGTCGTTACGTCGTGACCGCCGTCGACAGCTACTACGGAAACCGGGTGCTGCACGCCGTCGATTACGATAACCCAATCAGCTGGAACAACGCGTTCCTGGCCATGCAACTGGCCGCTGATGGTTGCAGCACGATCCCGGAAACAACGCGCCACCGACGCGACAACGCCGAGCATGGTTTCAAGATCGGTCAGCGTGGCTGTCGACGAGTCATACCCCTCGGGAAACTCCTCGCCGATCGTGTTGGTGCTCATCTCGCCGGACCGAAATCCTTTGTGCTTCATGAGCGCGGAAAGAAACGGCATGTTGCTCGTCACACCACGAATCACGAACTGGTCCAATGCTGTACGCATGCGCTGAATCGCCTCGTCACGCGTGCGGCCGTGCGTAATGAGCTTGGCGATCATCGGGTCATAAAACATCGACACTTCGCCGCCCTCGTACACGCCGGTATCGACGCGCACGCCTTCGACATCATCGGGCGGCCGGTAGTAGATCAACCGTCCTGTCGATGGCAGGAAATTGCGCGCCGGGTCCTCTGCATAAACTCGCGACTCGATAGACCAGCCATCGATCGTGACCTGTTTCTGCGTCATCGGCAACGCCTCGCCCGCTGCAACCCGAATCATCATTTCCACAAGATCAACACCGGTCGTCATTTCCGTTACCGGGTGCTCCACCTGCAAGCGCGTGTTCATCTCAAGGAAGAAGAAATTCTTCTTTTTGTCCACGATAAATTCGACAGTACCGGCGGACTCGTAGTCGACGGCTTTCGCCAGGGCGACGGCCTGCTCGCCCATCTTGCGGCGCGTGCGGTTGTCGAGAAATGGTGATGGCGCCTCTTCGATTACTTTCTGGTGCCGGCGCTGCAACGAGCATTCGCGCTCATTCAGGTAAATCGTATTGCCATGGCTGTCGGCAAGAATCTGGATTTCGATATGGCGCGGCTCTTCGATAAATTTCTCAATGAAGATTCTGTCATCGCCGAAACTGGAGCGCGCTTCGTTGGCGGCGCGCTCGAAACCATCGCGGCACTCTTCATCACTGCGCGCGACACGCATGCCCTTGCCGCCACCGCCGGCACTCGCCTTGAGCATGACCGGGTAGCCGATTTTGTTCGAAATCTTGACGGCATGATCGGCGTCTTCAACGACATCGGTGTAGCCCGGAATCGTATTGACGCGTGCCTTGTCCGCGAGCTTCTTCGACGTGATCTTGTCGCCCATCGCTTCAATGGCGTGCGTCTTCGGACCGATGAACGCTATGTTCTTACGAGCCAGCGCCTCGCAGAACGCCGAGTTTTCGGACAGGAAGCCATAGCCCGGGTGTACGGCTTCGGCACCCGTGTCCACGCAAGCCCGAATGATGCGTTCCGCGACGAGGTAGCTCTCGGACGATGGTGCGGCACCAATGTGAACCGCCTCGTCGGCCATGTGCACGTGCAGCGCATCGGCATCTGCATCCGAGTACACGGCGACGGTCTCGATACCCATTTTGCGGGCCGTCTTGATCACG
>JBCAZN010000533.1:0-1778 GCA_038533035.1 Pseudomonadota bacterium | reverse complement strand
TCCGACAGCGGCTCGCCGTGGCGCTCCCGAAAAAACCTCACGCCATGGTTTGACGCACCCGATCGCCGTGCAGAAGACAGCCGCATTGTATTCGGACACTGGTCGCAACTGGGACTGATTGTCCTGCCGAACCTCCTCAGCCTCGACACCGGCTGCGTTTGGGGCCGTCAATTGACCGCCGTTCGGCTCGACGCGAAAACACCGCGCGTCATCCAGGTCGAGGGCCAGACCGTCTAGCGACGCTCGAAGACCTGGAATTCAAACGCGTAGTCGTTGTTTTCGTCAGCCGGGTGACGCTCGCTGCCGCTGAGCTGCCAAATCGAGTCATCAATTGGCGGGAACCACGTATCCCCCTCGATCTCGGTGTGAACGCGTGTCAGGTAGACGCGCGAGGCTTTCGGCAGGAACAGGTCGTACACCTGCCCGCCACCAATGATCATCACTTCATCCGCATCGCCCGCCACACGTAGCGCCTCTGCAGGCGTCGTCACGACGTCGGCGCCTTCGGCATCGAAATCGGCCTGCCGCGTAATCAGAATGTTTTGCCGACCCGGCAGCGGCCGACCAATGGATTCCCACGTGAGGCGCCCCATGACGATCGGCTTGCCCAGCGTAATTTCCTTGAAGCGTTTGAGATCGGACGACAAGCGCCATGGCAACGTGCCCTGCACGCCAATCACGTCATTTGAAGACGCAGCTACGATTATGCTGATCATGTATTGGCAACTTTGACTTGCTTCACTTTCGATTAACGATTGGTTTCGTCGCTCAGTAATTCGGCGATGCGCACGGACCGGTCCAGGTGTTCGCCTACCGAAATGATGGTGCGTGCAGCAAGTCGTATTGGACGATCCTGATAGACACGATCCGGCGAACTGCTACTTTTGAGTCGATTGGCGAGGCTGCGTAACGATTCAAGTGAATTTACTGTTTTTCGATCAATACGCGCGTTTGACCAGAGCACGGCCCTCTCCACATGGTGCGCCGTCGCCCAAAGGTAGTGGCCAGCGTTTTTGTGAGCTCCGCTCTCCCGAGAATTCAGCGCCAACACAAAGAAGTGTTGCGCAAGTAGCCAGTGCGTCCGTGCAAAGGTCAGGTCCAGTGTTGACGACGTTACTTCGGCCGTGGCAATCGAGTCGCGAATTGTCTGCAATTTTTTGATGACATCGTTCAAATCCGGTTGCAATTCATCAGCCGCCCGACCGGCTTCAACCTTCAGGAACGCGATGCTCGTATCAAGGTCTCGCGCGGCAGATTCAAAATCCCGGACGACAAACTTGTCACGAACCGTCCGAAATCGACGTGACGGTACATCGTAAAATGCCACCCAGACCTGTTCGTCCAGGGTCAATAGCTCGAGTTCGTTCTGAGCATTTGCCGGCTGAACGGCCAAAGGCAGTCCCAAGAGTATCGATAACAAACAAATGGTTTTCATGTCCTGCTCCTACTTTGTTGCCTTCGTCTGGAATTCGGCCGGCGCACCACATCTTATTGTGGCACGCCGGCAAAATTCGTGTCTGATCAGTCCTGAGTCGCCCGGGACAGTCGGTACATGGCGCGCATGAACCAACCTATAACGATCCCATTGAGCAACATCAGGATGACAAGCAACGATCGTGGCATCGCAAACTCCCAAAACAGGAAGCGGATTTCAACCATAGCCGCATTCTGAACGAGAAAGACAACCACAAGCATTAGCAACGCCAGCGTGACTGTCAGGCGCAGCTTCAACGTCGACCCCACCGGCGGCGGCGCACTGTCAATGCTACAGATGCGAG
>JBCAZN010000532.1:0-1787 GCA_038533035.1 Pseudomonadota bacterium | reverse complement strand
CTATCTTTATTTCCTCGGTACCGCGGTTGCACAGCTGCTATTTACGCTCGCAAACCACCAGACAAACGCCAGAACGGCGGCCTGCGGGAACAGGGCTGCCTTGAATAGCAGGCTACCTGGCAGGTACCGGCCCGTCGCGCTGATCGATGTGCAGCCGTCCAGGTAGGGGATGCACTTGGGTAAGACATCGGCGTGCGTACCTAACAGGTACGCTGAGGTTACCCCGATCAAGGGCACCAGGCCGGCGATAAGCGGCAGCCATCGAACCATCATACCACCAGCATAGCGCAGCCGTTTCTGCTATACCGTAAGTCCAGGATTCGAAAGGGGGTTTGATATGAGCATTATGGATCTGTGGCAACCGATTCTGTTGGCATCAGTGCTTCTGTTCGTTGCCGGTGCGGTCATCTGGATGGCCATGCCGTGGCACAAGACCGACTGGAACGAAGCACCTAATGAAGACGCTGTGCGTTCCGGCCTCAAAGGCCTGGCACCGGGTATGTACAACGTGCCGCATTGCATTGACCAGAAACAGATGGGCGAACCGGCGATGCAGGAGAAGTTCAAGGAAGGCCCGGTCGCGTTTATCACCGTAATGCCGTCCGGCATTCCGGCAATGGGTGGCAGACTGGTCATCAACTTTCTGTACAACCTCGCGGTCGCGATTCTTTGCGCCTACATGCTAAGCAGAACGACCGTACCGGGCGCAGACTACCTCACCAACTTTCGCATAACCGGAACCGTCGCATTTGCTGCGTTCGGGCTGGCGTATGTCCAGGAGGCGATCTGGTTCGGCCGCCCCTGGTCCGTGACAGCGAAGAATCTGCTGGACGCGTTGATATACGCACTCCTCGTTGGCGGCGCATTCGGCTGGCTGGCGTAGGCAAACCGTTCGGACCGAATTTGTAAGGAAGCGCCACGTTTTGGCCACAATTCCTCCCCCGTATCGCCATGCGGGATGCGTACAACGTATCCCAGGGCCATACGAGGGGAGGGACCATGTCACGACAACACTGCACCTGGGCGGAGTGGGCAGATATTTTCAGAGAGCGCAGCGATCGCCCGCTGCCGCCGCTTGAGGTCGACCGCGACTACAGCGAACTGCCGGACTCACTGGCGCGTTCGCTGGCTATATTTCAATTGGGTGAGTCCGGTGGCGGCACCGTCATTTCCCAGGCAAGCCGATCCGGGCTGCCGAATCTCGACAAACATTATGGCGAAGCCATGGCATGGTTTGTTGCCGAAGAACACCGGCACGCAAACCTCTTGGCGATGTGTGTTCGGCTGCTTGGCGGCGAACTCATAAAGGACAACTGGACGGCGAAGCTGTTTGTGTTTGGGCGCCGCTTGATTGGCCTGCGTCTCAAGGTGATCGTTTTACTGGCGGCCGAAGTGGTTGGGCTTGTTTACTACAACCTGCTGGCCCGCAATCTCAAACCCTGCAGCCTGCGTACGCGACTTTTGGAAATAGTCGAGGATGAGCGCTCGCACCTGTATTTCCATTGCGACTTTCTGCGCAGCCAGGTGACGAATAGATTTAAGAAAGCGGTGTTTGTAGCGACCTGGCGCATCGTGATCGGCTGTGCGTCCGTCGTTGTCGCTTTCGATCATCGCCACGCACTGCGCGACCTTGGCATTGAATACAAAACTGTGTTTGAGCGCTGGTGGAACTTTGCACGGCTGGCCGAAGCGCTGGTCGTATCCGACTCACCCGAGGACTGCGCGAAACTGACGATCCAGGCGTTCGTGCCGCGTACCTGATGCGGAAGCAATACCTCGAACGTCCG
>JBCAZN010000531.1:0-1788 GCA_038533035.1 Pseudomonadota bacterium | reverse complement strand
CGCCTCCCGAATTCGCTTTGACCCCAAGTAAAAAGAACGCATCATCTGCCATTGAGATCTACACCGACGGCGCCTGCCGGGGCAATCCCGGGCCCGGCGGTTGGGGTGCATTGCTGATCGCGGGCAAACACCGTAAGGAATTGCTGGGCGGGGAACCGGACACAACCAATAACCGTATGGAATTGACAGCGGCGATCGAAGCGTTGAATGCGCTCAAGAAAAACAGCCAGGTCGTGCTGCATACGGATTCGACGTATGTCATGAAAGGCATCAAGGAATGGATGCCGAACTGGAAAAAGCGTGGCTGGAAGACAGCCGCGAAGAAGCCGGTGAAGAACCAGGATTTATGGCAGGCTCTGGATGAGGCAACGCAGCGCCACGACATCGACTGGCGCTGGGTGAAAGGCCATGCGGGCGATCCGGGCAACGAGCGCGCGGACGAACTTGCCAACCTGGGAATAGACGAACTCTAAAAACTAGGTGTCAGTGACCTAGTTTTCGACAAAAACTAGGTCACTGACACCTAGTTTGGTACTTTTTGAGGCTATGAGACAGATCGTACTCGACACAGAAACCACCGGACTGTCGACCGCGCAGGGGCATCGCGTGATCGAGATCGGTTGCGTCGAGATGGTGAACCGCCGTATCACCGGGCGCGACTTTCATCGTTTCCTGAACCCGGACCGTGACATCGACGAAGGGGCCGAAGCCGTGCACGGCATCAGTCGCGCCGATCTTGAGACGGCACCGCGGTTTCCCGAGGTTGTCGACGAGTTTCTCGACTTTATTCGCGGCGCCGAGCTCGTGATTCATAACGCAAGCTTTGACGTCGGCTTTCTCGAGCATGAGCTCAAGCTCATGAAGCATCCCAAACCCAAAATCAGTGATCACGCGGCGGTGCTCGATACGCTGGCACTGGCGCGCACAAAGCATCCGGGGCAGCGCAACAGCCTCGATGCGCTCTGTAAACGCTACGAAGTCGATGCCACCAAACGCGACGTCCACGGCGCGCTAATTGACTCCGAGCTGCTGGCGAATGTCTATCTCGCAATGACCGGCGGGCAGACCGCCCTGTTGCTGGATGAGGAATCGGATTCAGCGTCGGCGCAGGACACGGCGGCCGACAGTTCGAACCAGGTGAGCGCGAAATCAGCGCCGGTTCTGGACTTGCCCGTCATCGAGGCGTCGGCCGACGAACTTGCCGCCCATGACCACATGCTCGAGAAACTGCGTAATTCCGGTGCGTGTGTGTGGGATTTTAAGTAGTATTTCCCCGAAGTAAGCCTCCTACCACAAGGAAAAAAGCATGGTCCATACCCTGGCAGCCGCGTTTCGCGCGAATTTTCTTGGCAACTCACCGGACTGGTACAAGCAAACGATCATCGGATTCCTGATCCTGAACCCGATTCTTGTTGTTTACGATCCGTTCATCGCGGGCTGGGCGCTCGTGATCGAGTTCATCTTCACGCTGGCAATGGCGTTGAAGTGCTACCCGCTGCAGCCAGGTGGCTTGTTGGCCATTGAGGCGATCCTGCTCGGCCTCACCACACCAGCGCACGTCTTCCTCGAAGCGGAACACCAGTTTCCGGTGATCATGCTGCTGATGTTCATGGTTGCGGGTATCTACTTCCTGCGTGAAATGCTGCTGTACACGTTCACGAAAATTCTGCTCGGGGTGAAATCGAAAATTCTGCTGTCGATGTTGTTTTCGTTCGCGGCGGCGGTGCTATCGGCATTCCTTGATGCGCTGACCGTCACCGCGGTCATCATTACGGTTGCTGTCGGTTT
>JBCAZN010000530.1:0-1791 GCA_038533035.1 Pseudomonadota bacterium | reverse complement strand
AGTTTCAGAACCAGGACCCGTTCGAACCCATGGACAACGGTGAATTCCTTGGCCAGCTCGCGCAGTTCAGTACGGGTCCTGGTTCTGAAACTGCGTGATCATCAGCGTCAGGAAGTCTTCCTGGCCCAGGCTGTCGCGCCGGCTTTGTTGCGGCACGCCGCCCAGTGCGGAGAAGTCGTCGATTGGTCCAAGCGTCGTCATTCGTTAATCCTCCTCACTATCGACCAAGCGACAGTGTCTGCAGCAGCAGATCCTTGGTTGTATTGATCATCTCGACGTTGTTCTTGTAGGAACGCGATGCCGAAATCATGTTGACCATTTCCTCCACCGTATTGACGTTGGTCGCATAGACGTTGCCGTCAGCGTCAGCCTCAGGGTGGTCCGGTTGGTAGAGAACCTGCAGCGGTGCCTGGCTCTCCACGACTCCGTCGAGTCGCACACCGCCGGGCTGGCCGCTCAATGTGTCGTTAAAGGAAGTAAAAACCGGCTGCCGCGCGCGATACACCTGGTTCGGGTCACCGCTGACCTGGCCGGCGTTGGCGAGGTTGCTCGCGGTAACGTTCATGCGGACCGACTGCGCGTTCATCGCACTACCGGCAGTATCAAAGACCTTAAACAGGGACATTAGTCACCTCCCTTGAGCGCGTAACGCATGGTGCGAATGCTGCCATCGAGGAACGACAACGCGGCGCGATACTGCAGGGCGTTTTCCGCGAACTGCGCCTGTTCAACATCGGTTTCGACGGTATTGCCGTCCAGCGACGATTGTTGCGGTATGCGGTACATTGTTTCAAAGCCGCCACCGGGTGTATTCCAGGCCTTGCGGTGCAGGTCGCTTGTCGTTTGCATATCAAGTGAACCACCGCGTGCCGTAGACAATGCGCTGGCAAAATCGATGTCGCGCGCTTTGTAGTTCGGCGTATCGGCATTCGCAATGTTTGACGCGAGCAATTCGTTGCGCTGTGCGCGCAGGCGCAGAGCGGTTTCAAATTGTCCAAACGCAGGTATGTCCATCTTTCTCGTTCCTTAAACGCAACACGGCGCATGTTTTCCTGCAGTAGCTAATGCAACTGGCGTGCCAACTCCCGGTTGCACGAACCGCAACGGCGTGGGTAAAGCCTTCGCCGCGACGGCCGATACACACCGTCACAATCCCTTTGCACAATCGCGGCAATAACTTGCCGCCCGGCGGCAACGCATTGCCCGCATGATCGTGATCTCACCTTTTTCACGGAAAAAACCGTTTTTTTCTGGCGCACCACGTTGCCGCCAGCCCGCCCTTTTGCCGCTGGCACACTTTGTGCATTGACCACAGGGCTGTATTTTTTGAATTGCGCATGAAACAAGGTTGTTTCGTGCGTTGTGTGACGCAGACGACAAGGCAATGCTGAAAAAACGTTCAAAAAACGTCAGGAATTTGACGAATCCGGGGTTCAGGCGCCGTGAAACCGGCGCTCTGTTGGCGTGCGTGTTGAGTTTTTCGGCCGCCGCAGCGGCCAGCGACTGGCACCCGACCAGCGATATCACAGCAACGGCCGAGTCATTTCTGAGCCAACGCGTTGGTAACACGGCGCCGGGCACTTCTGTTTCAGCCAGTGGCTTTGATACCCGCAACCGCCTTGCGCGGTGCAGCAGACCGCTCGAGGGCTTCCTGCGCGACGGCATCGAGATTCGCACCCGCACGATCGTCGGCGTGCGCTGCATGGGGTCTCGCCCGTGGAAGGTCTATGTCCCGGTCGAGGTGGTCGTGATGGCCGAGGTACTGATCGCTACGCGTCCGTTGCCCCGCGG
>JBCAZN010000529.1:0-1792 GCA_038533035.1 Pseudomonadota bacterium | reverse complement strand
TTACGATCGAGGTCGGTGCCGCCACCTTCAACCACGTCCAGCAACGAGTCGTTGTCGGCGAACAACGAGGGCACGTTGGTCATGCCGACCGACAGCGATGTTGATGGCATCGGTGACTGGCGGGAACTCGACAGTAACAGTGACGGCACCAACGACATTGTCGGAACCGATTTCGAAAGCCTGGATACCGACGGAAATGGCACTGTCGATGATCCGGCTGATGCTGATAACGACGGCATTGCGGATGGCGTCGATCAGCTTGACGGATTCGGTACCGCGCCTGACACAGATCGGGACGGCATCCTGGATGACGAGGAGGGCACCGCTGACACGGACAACGACGGTCTGCCCGACTTCAACGATACCGACAGCGACAACGACGGCATTCCGGATTCTGTTGAAGCTGGCATCGATCCCTTAAACCCGGTCGACACCGATGGTGATGGAATAGATGACTACAAGGATCTCGATAGTGACAACGATGGCATTAGTGATGAGCTTGAGGGTACGAACGATTTCGACAACGACGGCGTTCCTGACTACATCGATGTCGATGGCCAACTGGAGACAGCTGTGACTGGCTCAGGTGGCGGCGCCCTCGGCGTGATTACGCTGTTGCTGCTGCTTGCGGTAGCCGCATCACGGCGCGTCCAGTCGCGCGCCGGATATGTTGCGGCGATCCTGTGCGTTGGCGTTCTCGCGAACCCTTCGGGGACTGCGGTAGCCGACGAGCGTTGCGGTGTTCTGCCGGGTAATCCCGATGATTTCGTGGCTTGCTGGTACGGCGGCGTGGGTCTCGGCTATTCGTATGTCGCACCGGAAAAGGAAGCGCAAAATTTCCTGCTCGACAAAAGCGAAGATCAGGACTCAGGCTTTCACGCGCTGGTTGGTCGGCAGTTGACGCCACGCTGGTTCGCAGAGCTCAAGTACGCAGACCTGGGTGAGGCGGGAATTACCAATCGTAATCCCGCGATTGCAGCCGCGTTCCCGAACGCCGCGATAACGTACAAGGTGCCGTCTCTCATGGCGGGTTATCAGTGGCGCATCGAAGAACAATGGAAACCGTTCGTCAAAATCGGCCTTTCGGCGATCAGCAACGACGCAAAGGGCGGACCGATACCGTTTGAAAAGCAAACTTCGGTACAGCTCGCGCTCGGTGCAGGTGTGCGCCTCGATTTTGACGACAGCCGCTGGTTCCTGCGCGGTGATTTCGATCGCTACGACAGGGATGCCTGGTATGCGCATGTATCCGTTGGCATGTATTTCGGTGGCAAGGAACGGACCTTGCCGACACCGCCGCCACGACCGGCTGATTTGGATCGTGATGGCGTTGGCGATGATGTCGACCAGTGCCTTGAGACACCGGCGAACACACCGGTAGATGCTTACGGTTGTGCGCTACCGGTTGCGGTTGTGCCTGAAGGTCCGAAGGACTCTGACGGTGACGGCGTTATGGACGGCGACGACCAATGTCCTGATACGTCAGCGGGTGTAGAGGTTGATGTTCGTGGCTGCGAAGTGAAAGACGAGATTGAGTTGCCTGGTGTGCAATTCGAGACCAACTCTGACCGGCTACGATCAGGCGCCGAAAGAGTGCTTGACGACGCCGCACAAACGCTGGTTCGCAATCCTGGCCTCAAAGTTGAGGTTGCAGGGCACACAGATGACCGCGGCGACGCTGAATACAATCGCGGGCTTTCCGAGCGACTCGCCGTAGCCTCGATACGTAAGGTTATCCGCATTCGCGCCACGGTTAACCAGGTAGTCAAGGACGGTCTTGGCGCGTCGCTCG
>JBCAZN010000528.1:0-1793 GCA_038533035.1 Pseudomonadota bacterium | reverse complement strand
TCGGTCATTGCTGCATTACTGAACAGGTCGCTCACGATCAGGATGTCTTGTTGTTGGCCCAGTAGCCCTCGACGCGTTCACACCAGCCGCCCATACCGACGAGCGCGAGAGTTATGCCCAACAGTATACCGGCTGCATTAGCGCCGGCATCGTTCCAGTCGGCGCTGCGATAGGCAACGAGGTACTGGCATCCTTCGATGACAAAGCCGAACACGAGTAACCCAACCACGACCCAGGCATATCGGCTGCGCGCCACCATCCCGGTAAACCAAACGGCGAGGATGAAAAACGTCGCGCCGTGCAGCCACTTGTCCACATTCTGGAACCAGCGCAGACCGCCGACCCTGTCATCCCAGAACCAGACGACCGGCGTCAATGCGGCTGCGAGTACAGCGAACAACAACAACAGGCTGGCGATCTGCCAGCGACGTGCGTAGCGCAACGGCAGCATCAGGGAGTGGCGGCCGTTGCCGGCACGCCTACTACGTCGACGCCATCGGGGACTTCAAATTTGAATCGCGTGGCATCGATCGGTTCATTGACCTTGACGTTTTCCAGCGCGACGTAGGTCGTTTGTTCCAGGTGATCGAAAAAAATCATGCGCCGCAGCTGGTCATCGACAAAGCCCATTTCGACAGCCAGGAATCCACTGTGCTGGTCCTTGGGCTCAAGGCGTACCCAGGTCGTCTCGGTCTCGACCGTTGTGCCGCCGTAGTTGAACTGTTCGAGCGCCTCGGCTGATCCACCAAGCAGCATGGCCGGCGTATTGGCGAGCGCTTCAACCTGCGGTTTCACGGTAACCTGCTCAAGGTCCAGATCGTAACTCCAGATGTTGAGCCCGTCGGCGATCAGCCATTGCTCGTAGGGTTCAACGTAGGACCAGCGGAACTGCCCGGGCCGTTCGATTTCGAGTGTGCCGCTCGTGCGCTCGAGTACCATGCCATCGGCGTCGGTCAGCGACTGTTGAAAGCTGCCCTCGAGCGTTGTCACGTCATTCACGAAATCCATGATCAATCGCTTGCCGCGCTCATCGTCGGCCGCTGCCGTACTCGCAATGCCGAGTGCGGCCACTGCGATGATTACCTGCCAGTCCTTTAGCAAAACGTTAGTCCTCTATTCGTCGCCAGATTTAATGGGCACAAGAATTTCTCGCGTACCGTTGGATTGCAGTGGCCCGACAAGACCGGCCGCTTCCATCGACTCCACCATACGAGCCGCACGGTTGTAGCCGATCTTGAGGCGCCGCTGCACACCCGATATCGAGGCCTTCTGCGTATCCATGACGACCTGCACTGCCTGGTCGTACAGCGGATCCTGTTCGGCGTCCGCATCGTCGGCCGATGGCTTGTCGATACCGGTCAGTCCTGGGGTTGGACCACTGGGACCGTCGAGAATTTCCTCAATATATCGTGGCGCACCGGCTTTCTTGAGGTGCCGTACGACGGTATGCACTTCGTTGTCACTCACGAACGCACCGTGCACACGCACCGGCAACGAGGTGCCCGGCGGCAGGTACAGCATGTCACCGTGGCCGAGCAGGTTTTCGGCGCCCTGCTGGTCAAGAATCGTGCGTGAATCCACCTTCGCCGATACCTGGAATGCAATTCGCGTTGGCACGTTGGCCTTGATCAGGCCCGTGATCACGTCGACCGACGGTCGCTGAGTGGCAAGAATCATATGAATACCGGACGCGCGCGCTTTCTGTGCCAGACGTGCAATCAGTTCTTCGACCTTCTTGCCGCTCAGCGACCGTCGGTCGACGTGATCACGGGCCTGATCAAGGCCAACGTGCC
>JBCAZN010000527.1:0-1794 GCA_038533035.1 Pseudomonadota bacterium | reverse complement strand
ACTATCCCAGGCTGACCAACTCGGAACGGATCACATTTGAATATGTAATGCGCGGATACGATTGTTAGACGATCGCTTATAGGGTGCGCCCGGCCATTCATTGAAAGGGATCAGGTTGACCTTGGCTGGGATACCTTGAATGAGCTTGATCAGCCGCCGCGCATCATCGTCCGAGTCATTCACTCCATCGAGCATGACATATTCAAATGTGATCCGTTCCGAGTTGGTCAGCCTGGGATAGTCGCGAAGTGCCTCAAGCAAACTCTCGATGTTCCAGCGCTTGTTGATCGGCACCAGCTTGTTGCGGACTTCGTCTGTCGTCGCGTGGAAGGATACAGCCAGCAGGCAACCGATCTCCTCGGCCGTGCGCGCAATTTCCGGCACCACACCGCTTGTCGACAACGTGATACGGCGACGGCTAAGCGATATACCCTCCCTGTCCATCGCGATTTTCATCGCATCCCGAACGTTCTCGAAGTTGTAGAGCGGCTCGCCCATACCCATCAGAACAATATTCGACAGCAACCTTGTCTCGTCTTTTGGGGCACCCGGCACCGGCCACTCGTCAAGGTCGTCGCGCGCGACCATGATCTGGCCCACTATTTCACCAGCTATCAGGTTTCTAACCAGCTTTTGCGTGCCGGTATGACAGAATGAGCAGGTTAGCGTGCAGCCGACCTGCGAAGAGATGCAGAGCGTGCCGCGACCTTCTTCGGGGATATAGACGACTTCGACCTCGTGCCCGCCAGCAATGCGGACGAGATATTTGCGCGTCCCATCGTTGCTGACCTGTTTCGTGACCACCTCGGGAACTTCGATGACGAAGTGTTCGGCAAGCTGAGTCCGATAGGCCTTGGACAGGTTGGTCATGTCCGCAAAGTCGCGAACCCCCCATTGATAGATCCACTGCCAAATCTGACCGACCCGCATCTTGGCCTGTTTTTCGGGCGTGCCATGCTCTATCAGTACTGCCAGCAATTGCGGGCGCGTCAAACCAACGAGGTTGACTGGCCCCTCAGGCAACCGCCGGGGGATCGTCAAAACATCTTGGGTTATTGGCGCGTCAGCGGTCATGGCACATCTCGGATAGCGATGCGCCTCTATATAGGGACGATGCAGAAAGTCAAAATGCGCGTGAGCAAGGCACTAATGTGCGTAGCGCATAAGAACTCTTGCTCTTTCCCTGGAGAGTTCGACCCGGCAGCTTCGAATGGCGATCCCCGTGCCCGAGCCTCCGCCAAATGTCGCCCCGACAAAGTCGCAGTGGTGATCACGGTACTGAAGCCACGCTTCCTGTCCTGCTTCAAGTGCGGTGACGCTGGATACATCCCCACTCGATACGTCATCGAGTTCCTTCGCCGCAGCGAGTACAAAGGAGTAGGCTTGGTTTACCGACAGGTCCGTAACGCGTTCGGCTTGGGCCACACAATCGGCGATTTCGACCTGTGAAGCATTGGTAAAGCCGCACTCGCTGGCCGGATCGGCCAAGGCAGCGCATCCGATCGGC
The DNA here is from genome assembly GCA_038533035.1 of Pseudomonadota bacterium. Lineage (GTDB taxonomy): Bacteria > Pseudomonadota > Gammaproteobacteria > Steroidobacterales > Woeseiaceae > UBA1847. The sequence continues at coordinate 287 of JBCAZN010000527.1, read as the reverse complement.
CACACTAAGACGACACAGCCGGTTACGGCTCGGATCATTTGCTCACCTCACATGCAGCGACTGGATTGGACCAAGGAACCAAAGCTGACGAAAATCTTCTTTCGCTACGACCATGTTGAACAGGCCTATGAGGTAAACCGTCAATGGTTCACGAACACACTGCCAACCCGGTCACTGCAAAAAGGTCGTTCGACAACGCCAAGGGATGCCAGAGCAGTTCAAAACGGTCCCGCGAATTGCTTCTGCGCGCCTGATCAATCTGCACCGAACAGATCGCGGGTGAAAAC
>JBCAZN010000526.1:0-1795 GCA_038533035.1 Pseudomonadota bacterium | reverse complement strand
CGAAAAAGATCGATTTACGGCGCGGAGTTGGCTATTTCAGAAAAACGCAGTTCGCCAGGTAAATGGGTGGCGGGGACACATCTGGCCGCGGTGGCGGCAATGCGTCAATCGGGATACCGCGGGCTACAAATTCTGTAGCGAGCGGCTCGATAGAGATGTAAACAAGATCGGTCGGCTGATCGTCCGCTGTCCTCGAGTCGACGCAAACGTCATCAACAACGCAGCACTCAACAGACTGCAGTTCGATGCTTGGCGGACAGCAGTCATGACCAGGTTCCGCAGGCTCCAGCGCCATCGTGCACGGTACGAGCGCCAGATTGAGCAATACCGCAAGCCAGGCAGCGGCGCGGCGACGCGTCGTCCTGGTGGCGGAAAATTGTCCAATTTGGCCGATCATGAGGCTGTTTTAGCCCCATTTACCGCGTCAAGCAAGGGAATTTGTCAGGGTTTCGGCCCAATGTGAGTATCCCCGCGCTCTGCAGCCAGCCTGACCTGCTTCCGCCGCTCCTCGAGCCGCGCTTTGCGATCGGCATCTGACTCATTGACGCACTTCGGGCACGACACGCCTTCGCGATAATCCGGTGAGGCAAGCTCGTCCCTGCTGAGCGGCCGCCGGCAGGCGTGACATTGCACGTAACCGCCTTCGGCCTGGTCACGATCGACCGCAACGCGCGTGTCAAACACGAAACACTCACCCTGCCACTTGTTCTCCGCATCCTCGACTTCGTTCAGGTAGTTCAGGATGCCGCCCTGCAGGTGATACACCTCGTCAAAACCGAGTTCCTGCATCAACGCGGTCGCCTTCTCGCAGCGAATGCCGCCCGTGCAAAACATCGCGACCGGGCGGTCCGTGGATTCGTCGGCCAGCTCTTTGGCGAATTCCGGAAATTCACGGAAGCTGTCGTTACCCGGATCGATAGCACCCGGGAAGGTACCGACCTCGACTTCGTAATGGTTGCGAGTATCGATTACAACAACGTCGGGATCTTCAAGCAGTTCGTTCCAGCGCTTGTGGTCGACGTGCTCGCCCGTCCCTTTGTGCGGCAAAATGTCGGGCCGTCCGAGCGAGACGATTTCCTTCTTTACCTTGACTCGCATTTTGCGAAATGGTGGCTCGCTGACATCGTTCCAGCGGCAATCGAGATCCTCTTCGACGCCGACTCGTTCGCGCAGCCAGTCGAGTACCGTGCGGAGTTTTTCCTCGTCACCCGCGAGCGAACCATTGAATCCTTCGTGAGCCACGAGCATCGTGCCTTTCAATCCCGCTGCGTCGCAAAGTGCCTGCAACTCATCACGGAACAGCGCCGGATCCTCGAGATCAAGGAATCGATATAGCGAAACGACTTTCATTAGGTGTCCTGGGGCTTTTCTTCCATCGCCAGCGACAGGATGCTGTGGCGGATTTCCTCGCCGAGTACGAGGCGGGCATCAACACCGATATCGGTAAGGCCTTCGTCGTACTCGATCGCGCCGTCGCTGTTGCGACGCAGGACCTCGAGATCCTGCAATGTGCGAATGAAATCATGAAACAGCGTCTTGTTAAAGAAGTCCGGCGAATGCAGCCCGTAGATCATCGACAGGCGCTCGGCACTCTGCTGGCACATTGTTTCCAGTCGCATGCGCGACAGCGTGCCGGAACCGTTTTTCACGAGAATGGCGATCACCAGGTAAAAGCGTTGCAGCATCGGCACCATCGACTGGCCGAGCATCAGTAACTGGAAGGCTTTCTCCGAACCCGACTTTGGCCGCACCAGGCGTGTGTCATCCCAGCTGAGCAATTCCATATCGACCAGCG
>JBCAZN010000525.1:0-1808 GCA_038533035.1 Pseudomonadota bacterium | reverse complement strand
GCCAGTTCGTCTCCGACTGGCGCTACGCGAACGAATCCGAAGTTTCGCGCATTATCTTCGTCAACAAGCTCGACCGTATCGGCGCCGACTGGGGCTCAACGCCGCCGGAACCGCAGAATACGCCCACGCCACCGTCGAGCACCTTCAGGGAGCGATAGACCTCGATCGTGAAGTCAACGTGTCCCGGAGTGTCAATGATGTTCATGCGGTGGCCGTCCCACTCGCAGCTCGTGGCAGCCGACTGAATCGTGATGCCGCGTTCCTGCTCCTGGTCCATGAAGTCCGTCGTGGCTTCGCCATCGTGAACTTCGCCGGTTTTGTGGATCTTGCCCGTCAGTTTGAGGATGCGCTCGGTCGTTGTTGTCTTGCCGGCGTCCACATGGGCAAAAATGCCAATATTTCGATAAACACTAAGGTCTTTCATCTCAATAGCTCAGTTAGTTGCTAGTCCTGCACCGACCCGCCGTTTTTCCATACCGCAATGGGCTCTCCAAGCCATTTACAGCGAGAACCCGGAAAATCTAGGTGGGTGCACGTAAAAATCCTGCCATCCTTCAAGCGCTTACCGGGTGGCAGTGCGGTGCCACGACCCCGATCTGGACGGCTTTCGGGCGCGGATAATAGCAGCGCGAACGCCCCTAAACCAGCCCTAAAACCGCGCCTCCGGCAGCGGCCTGAGATGATGGGACCAAAGCCATCGGAATCAAGGGTTTATCACCGTCTCAGAATAGCCAGCCAGCGGGCAATATTGAGCAGGCTCATCAGGGCCGCCGAGACGTAGGTCAGTGCCGCGGCTTTTAGAATCTTGCTGGCGTGCGGTTTGTCGGACGACTTCAGGATATTGTGTCGCTCCAGGAGCGGCAGCGCGCGATTGAAACTCGCGTCAAATTCGGTCGGCAACGTCACGAAATGCACAATGGCGGAGGTACCGAGAATCAGGAAACCGGCGGCAAACGTGAGTACGCCGAGTGCGGGAAAACGTGTGACGGCGCCGAGCAACGGTCCGACCAGTAAAAAACCGGCGCCGAGCTTTTCAATGGCACTTGTAGCCCGAACCAGGCGCGTACGCCAGCGCAGCGGCGGATAAGCGGTTGCGTCCTGGATTGCATGGCCAACCTCATGGGCGGCAACCGTAATCGCCGTCAAAGAATGGCCGTCATGGTTGCCCGGTGACAGGCGCACAACCTTGGCCAGCGGATCGTAGTGATCGCCGTGTTCGGTCGTCTCCACGCCGACTGACTGCAGATCGTGCTGATCGAGTAAAAAGCGCGCCAGCTTTGCACCGGTACCCGGGTAGCGGTCATCGGGTTTACTGTATTTCGCGAGCACGCGCCGCACCCAAATGGAGGGGCCGAGCACTGCGACCAGCAACACAATAATCAAGAGTATCCATCCCATGCCGGTATCGTAGCGCGAATCTTCACTGCATCGTCTACCTGCCTTGCAATGGGAGAGTCATCGAGTAGTCTTGTGCGTCCAATAAGGACAATAGGGCGAATCCCATGCCACGCAGCTCGAAATCAGTTTTTTTCTCATTACTTGCTGTCTCACTGCTGGCGGCTTGCGGCGACGCTGACGCGCCTGCTGAAAGCGCCGCGTTGGAGGACAGCACGGCCGCGTCGGAAATGGCGGTCGGTACGACAAAAGAGTACGACTGGTACATGCAGGGATCGACGCCGGCCGGCCGCACCACGATCGTCAAGAACGGCGACGGCAAGATCACGAACGAGTCGTTCGTGCACTGGAACAACCGCGAGTGGACCGTAAAGTCCGAGATTCAACTCGATGACAACGGCCGGGTTATCTCG
>JBCAZN010000524.1:0-1811 GCA_038533035.1 Pseudomonadota bacterium | reverse complement strand
ATCTGCCGATCCCGGCTGCGTAGCCCGGCTTCGAGATGCACCACAGGAATCCAGAGTTTTGCGCCAACCATCGCGCAGGCAGCGGTCGAATTGACGTCGCCGACCACGATGATCCAGTCGGGCCTGTTCTCCAGGCAAATTCGTTCGTAGGCGATCATCACGCCGCCAGTCTGCTCGGCGTGCGAACCGCTGCCGATGCCGAGATGGTGGTCCGGCGCCGGCACGCGAAGATCCTGCAGAATCGCGTCAGACATATTTTTGTCGTAGTGCTGGCCCGTGTGAACCAATATCGGCTGTGCCCAGTCGGTTGCTGCGAGCGCGTGATAGAGCGGCGCGATTTTCATGAAATTCGGACGCGCAGCGGCTATCAGATGAATTTTGATCAAGGTGATGTCCAGCGAGAATGAGGGTACGGCGAGTATAGCAATCGAATTGCATGCAATGGCGTGACACGAGCATGCCTGTTATCGAGACGCTGATCACAAAAACGGCAATCGCTGCGCAAACTGTCAGCAAATCGACGAATCTCAATAATTCTTTTGCATTCAATGGAGTAAAATGCCGGCACGATGAGAGCCTGCCACTTAGACCATATGGAAAATAATGGCGACAATGACTAGTCAGGTTCGAACACCGTTGATGCTGCTTGCCTGTGTCGAGCTGCTTATTCTTTTGTCGTCCGTCTATGTTGCACGCATGCTCGTTGATGGCGCGCGCTTTAGCTTTGCGACCATTTGGGGGCCGTCTGCCTGGCAGGCAATTTTTTTCGCCGCGACCGGCATGATCTGCCTCGTCGCTGTCGGTCTCTACCAATCCCGACAACGCTTGTATTTCAGGGAAATCGCCGTTCGCGTCGCCGTAGCGCTGCTGTTTGCGGGTTTGGCGCTGGCGATTGTGTTCTATTTGGTACCCTATCTCAGAATTTGGCGCAGCGTTGAGTTCGTCGCAATTGCGTATTCGTTGTTCCTGATCCTGATTGCGCGCTGCGTATTTATCCGCACTGTCGACGAACACGTATTTCGGCGACGTACGGTGGTCTATGGTGCCGGAGAGCGTGCGTCGAGTATTGCAACGATTCGGCGGCGGGCAGATCGACGCGGGTTCAAAATTGTTCGGCAGATTTTGGCCGACGGGGACAAGTCGGTCATGGACGATTCTGTTCAGCGGCTTGGCGGCACAACGATTACCGACATTGCGATAGAAGAAGATGCCGATGAAATTGTTGTGGCAATGGACGATCGGCGCGGCAATTTGCCGATACGGGATCTGCTCGATGCGCGATTGCAAGGCATCGAAGTAATTGATCTTCTTGAGTTCCTGGAACGGGAAACCGGCAAGATTCGCATTGATCTGGTCAGCCCCGGCTGGCTGATATTTTCGCCAGGATTTCGTCGTCCGTTCGTTCGGCAATGGGCTAAACGCGTCGTGGACGTCACAGTTAGTGGTGTTCTGTCTGTGATTTCGCTGCCAATACTGTTTTTCGTTGCGATAGCAATCAAAATTGAGGACGGTATTGCGGCCCCTGTTTTCTATCGTCAGCGTCGCGTCGGTCTCGGAGACTCGACGTTTAATGTGTTGAAATTTCGCAGCATGCGTGTCGATGCCGAAAAGGATGGCCGGGCTGTTTGGGCGCAAGAGGGAGACTCGAGAATTACCCGCGTTGGCAATTTTCTGCGCAACACGAGGCTTGATGAGCTTCCGCAGGTACTGAATCTTCTTGCCCAATTCACTGACGAATTCAGGCCGCTCCGGTCGCGGCCCAACCAGACTCATTTGTCCGCCAAGAACATTCAGTACCTGCGGAAGCTCAT
>JBCAZN010000523.1:0-1817 GCA_038533035.1 Pseudomonadota bacterium | reverse complement strand
AGATTGATACGGTTCGGGTCACCTATTTCAGCGTGTTAAACCGGTCCACGGGTGGCGTGACCGTCCTGCAACGCAGCCAGGGAACCTACTAAGCATGGCCGAGTACGTCGTAATCCGAGCAGGCAATGCCGCAGAACCCAGCGAGTGGGTGTTGGTCGACAGCAACGGCACGCAAAAAAGTCGCGTATCGACAGGCACACTTGACCAGGCTGCCAGTGAGGCCGGCGATCGACCAGTAATTGCGCTCGTGCCAGCGCTCGACGTGATGACGACACAGATTGCCATTCCCATTCGGTCAGCCGCAAAGATTCGATCGGCATTGCCATTCGCGCTCGAGGAAAGCGTTGCCGACGACGTCGACAAGCTGCACTTTGCCTCCGGTAGCCGACGCGACGATGGCCGCGTTCCCGTCGCAGTAACCAGCAAGGACAACATGCAACGCTGGGTTGAAACCTACGCCGCGGCCGGTATCGAACTCGCGCGCATGGTTCCCGAGAACCAGGGTCTGCCGGTTCTGCCGGGGACAATGAGTTTGCTCATCGATGGCCGTACAACATTTTTCAATGACGGTGATCGCATTGAGTTCGCGATGCAGGACATGAAACCGAGTGACGTGCTTGTCGCCGCCGGTTGTCTGGGCGACGACCACGAGGGCGATCCTGAATCGTCGCACCTGGTTGTGTTTTGCGACGCGGATTCTGCACAGCGTTTCGAAACCGACTTCATCGCACTGCGTCACGAGCTCGACAGTGTCGACGTCAATGTTTTACAGGAAGGTGCGCTTCCCAAAATCGCGGTTACGGTTGCCACCGGCCAGGGTGTGAACCTGTTACAGGGTGCGTACGGTCGAACCCCGGAATACGCCGCCATGCTGCGGCCCTGGAAAACCGCTGCTGTGTTGCTCATCGGCCTGGGTTTGCTGGCCTTTGTTGCAAAGGGTGTCGACTACTACCGACTGTCCAGCGAGCGAGACGCACTGCAGGCACAGTTCACCGAGGAATACCGCGCGATTCGCCCGGGTGATACCCGCGACATTGCGGATCCTGCGAATACGGTCCGGTCATTGCAACGAGGTGCGTCTCCGGGAGCCGCGCCGCCGGTGTTCCTGCAAAGTCTGGAGGCGCTCAGTGGCGCCGTCAGTGGCAACAGTGATGCAAGCCTCGAAGCCATCAGCTATCGCGCTGGCGTCGTCGATATTCGCCTCGTTGCGCCCGACGTTGCAACGCTTGACCAGATTCAACAGGACGTGGCACGCGGCGGCGCCTTTCAGGCGACGATCCAGTCTGCTGAACAGGTTGGCGACGTCGTTGACGGACGCATGCAGATTCGGGAGGGCAGCTGATGCGCGACTGGTTTGACGCCCTGGATAGTCGCGAGCAACGCTTTGTCGCGATAGGTGCTGTCGTCGTTGCGATTGCTATTCTTTACGGTGCCATCTGGATGCCGCTTGATAATCGTCACGAGTCGCTGCGTGCGGACGTAGACGCCTGGCAACAATCGCTTACTGACCTGAAACAAGTAGCGCCACAACTCGCGAGTGGTTCCGGCACATCGCAAACATCGACTGCCGGCCGGCAGCAGACGCCGCTGATCATTGTCGACCAGACCCTGAGAAGCCGCTCGCTGGATCGATATCGCACGCGCAGCCAACCGGTATCCGGCAACGGCATACGTGTTGAGTTTGAAAACGTCGCGTTTGACGAACTCGTTTTGTGGCTGGGTGAGATGAGCAACCAGTACGGCTTGCACGTCCAGGCCGGTACGTTTGCCGGCGGTTCGCGTGTCGGCGCTGGCCGCATCAACGCGACGCTGACTTT
>JBCAZN010000522.1:0-1819 GCA_038533035.1 Pseudomonadota bacterium | reverse complement strand
CCATGTCGGCATCGATAGTCCGAGAAACTGCCAGTCGATCGTTGCGCACTCGCCGGATCCACTGAAAATCTTTGCCAGTGCATCCTTGAGCGGGAAATTGCCTACCAGGTAATCGAATCCGGGACCGCAGCTGGGCACTTCATCGAGCGGCAGATTCTGCAGGTGCACGTGCCAGCCGGCAACAGTGGCGCCGGCGGCTGCGGCCAGCCCCACCAGCACGGTATACACGCCACGGCCAACTTTTCCGGTCGGATTTTGAATCGCAGCAATCAGGAACAGGATGCCGAGCACGATGACGGCAATGCGCTGGAGAACACACAGCGGACAGGGTTCAAGCAGCAGAACGTGCTGGGCGTATAGCGCGTACGCCATGAGACCGGCAGAAATCAGCGCCCCTGCATAGTTCAGGAGCGCGGGCTTAGGCAATGTCATTTAACGCTATTCGGAAACTTCGGGTAGCGCAGTATGACGTACATCCTTGCCCTGCACCATATAGATCACATATTCACAAATGTTCTTGGCATGATCGCCGATACGTTCCAGTGAACGTGCGGTCCAGGTCACATTCATGACCCGCTTGATCGAACGCGGATCTTCCATCATGTAGGTGACGCATTGGCGCTGGATGGCCTCGTACTCTTCGTCAACACGCTCGTCCTCGCGGACAACGTCCATCGCTTCGTCAACATCGAGCCGGACAAACGCGTTCATTGCATCGCGCAGCATGTGCGACACATGGTTGCCGAGCGTTTTGAGCTCCCGGTACGAGTCCGCCGGTCGATCCATCGCTGCCAGCTTCGACGCGAGAAAGCCGATTTTTTCGGCTTCGTCGCCAATGCGCTCAAGGTCGGTAATGGTCTTGATAATCGCGACGATCAGGCGCAGGTCGCCGGCCGCAGGCTGGCGCGTCGCCAGGATGCGGCTGCATTCCTCGTCGATACTGACCTCGAGGTTATTGACCTTGTAGTCGTCGTTCGCGACTTTGAGTCCCAGCTCACTGTCACCGCTGACGATCGCAGCGATCGCCTTTGATAACTGGGCTTCGACGAGGCCGCCCATCGAAAGCACGCTGCTGCGCAGGTCCTCGATGTCCTTGTTATAGCGGCGTGATATGTGATCGCTCAATTCAGACGCTTCCATTGTGTCGTCTCCATTGGGAGTACCGAAAGCCTACTTCCATTTCCACTGGCTGTCGATCATGAAGTAGAGGTAGACACAGGCGGCGCGACGACGACGCGCTCAGGAGGAAAGTGACAAGTAAATACGCTGCCCTCATCAGGCACGCTGGAAATTTCGAGATCGGCATCGTGGCGCACAAGCACATGCTTGACGATGGCGAGGCCCAGTCCGACGCCACCTTCGCCGCGGCTGCGGCCACGATCGACGCGGAAAAATCGTTCAGTCAGGCGGGAAATGTCAGCCGGATCGATGCCGATTCCCGTGTCCGAAACAATCAGCTGAGCGCCCTCCGGATTGGAGCGCCAGATTATTGTGATCTCGCCCTCGTCCGGCGTATAGCGCAGCGCGTTCGACAAGAGATTGACGACTACAGACTCGATCTCGGAGCGCACGCCCAATAGCTCCGCTGACGACTCGGCATTAATAATTATGCGTGCGGCTCCGCTCGGTCGCTCAAAGTCACGGCGTACCGTGTCGAGCAAACCGGCGACGTTGATGGATTCTTCGCTGCTCGCGGCGCCGGAACTTTCGAGGCGCGAGAGCTCCAGCAATTCCTTTAATATCTGACTCATGCGTTGCGCCTGGCCGCGCATCTGAGTTATCGGCTTTTCCCATGCGGGTGGCATCTGCTCATCGTCAG
>JBCAZN010000521.1:0-1823 GCA_038533035.1 Pseudomonadota bacterium | reverse complement strand
GCAATGGCAATGACGGCGAGCTGGCCGAATTCAACACCCACATTGAATCCGATCAAGGCGCTCCAGAATTGCCCGGCCGGTAGCCCGAGTTCGCCGAAGAAGCCGGCGAAGCCCATGCCGTGAATCAGCCCGAATCCAAACACAACGAACGGTCGCCAGTTTGTCATCTCTCTGGCGACCAGGTTTTCAATGGCAACAAAACCAATCGTTAGTGCAATTAACGGTTCAACAATGTTCGATGAAGGCGTAATTACGCCTGTCGCCGCAAGACCCAGCGTGACCGTGTGCGCGACGGTAAACGCGGAGATCTGCAGAACGAGATCGCGCAACCGCGTGCACGCGAGAAACATCGCGAGCACAAACAGGATGTGATCAAGTCCGTCCGGCAATATGTGATTGATGCCAATTACAATGTACAGGCCCAAGGTCGACCAGAAGCCTCGTTCGACACCGTCCGCAGTCATGATGGGTCGCGTATCGCTCTGGTTCAACGCGCCATCTTTCGAATCCAGTTCCGCGAGCATGCGACACAGCTCCGGGTCCAGGCTGTCGTCGCCAGGCGTGCAGAATTCATCTTCGGGGTGTGCGAACAATGCCAGCGTAAGCAGTAACGCCAGCAGCGCAGCGGTCGTGCGGAAAACTTGTTGCGTCGTTAATGTCATGCGCGAAATCTGACGAATTTTCGGCATGGTTGCGGGTGTGCTGATCGGCAAGTTCTGTCGGGAAACAGAGACATAGGCGAGACCGTTCGGAGTGCTACTATCAAGACGCACGGAACTATAAACCAATTCGCGCTATGAACGTGGCGCCGAACCTGAAAGGAGGTTCCGATCATGAACACTCGCTTCGCACTTATACTCCTCTTGCTTCCCGTTTCCGCCGTCGCGGACGTCGTCGTACCGATCGACGAGGTGCAAAACAGCGTCAATATTCGTCTGGAGCCTGATGCAACATCGGATGTTGTTGGACGACTCAACCAGGGCGATTCGGTCGAACTCGTCGCCGAACACGACGGTTGGCACGAAGTGCAGCTCGAAGGTGATGCGACCGGCTTTATCAGCGCTGACTGGACAGAAATCGTTGCAGACGAACCGGCACCCGAACCGGAGCCTGTTGTCGAAGAAGCGCCGGAGCCGGCACCCGAACCCGAGCCCGTTGTCGAGGAAGCGCCAGAGCCAGCGCCGGAACCTGAGCCTGTTGTCGAGGCAGCGCCTGAACCAGTAGCTATAGCGGAACCACTAACGTTGAAGGGCAGGAAGGATTTCCTGGTTCGTTTCCGTAGTCCGACAGAAGGTGGTACGTCGCAGGTTTACGACGATGGCAATCGGATCGGTATCGGCACAACCGAACCCCAGCAGCGACTGGAGGTGAACGGCAGCATCCAGATCAACGAGCAAAACAGTAGTGTCGCGGGATTAATGATTACGCAATCGTCAGGCGAGACGGGCTACATCATGCACAACCGGGCGAGCACGCTGACGATAGGTGCGGGATCGCAGGATCGCATCACGATTGACCGGGATGGCAATGTCGGCCTCGCGGTATCGCGGCCGAATCATCCACTCGAAATGGCAAGTGGTGCGTACGTGACGAGCGGCGGTGTCTGGACAAACCGATCGTCACGCGACAGCAAACAAAACATCCAGACGCTGTCCCTGGATGATGCGACAGCGGCACTCATGGCTCTGCGACCGGTTACTTTTGAGTATCGTCGCGACGATCAGGAAAGCTACGCAGGCTTTGTCGCAGAGGAGGTGCCGGAGCTTGTTGCGATGGCGGATGGTGAGAGTCTTAGCGCGATGGACATCGTTGCGGTGCTTACC
>JBCAZN010000520.1:0-1834 GCA_038533035.1 Pseudomonadota bacterium | reverse complement strand
ATTCCGTTCGGCATGAACTCGATGGAGCTCGAGGCGTGGCTCTACTACGGTGGCGGCCTTGAACTTTGGCGCGAACTTTACGCGCCGTTCAACCTGTACCCGATTCCGTGTGGCAACACGGGTGTGCAGATGGGTGGCTGGTTTAACAAAGAGATCAACAGCATCGACGATCTGAAAGGTCTTAAAATGCGTATTCCCGGTTTGGGCGGCGAAGTGTTGCGTCGTGCGGGGGGAACTCCGATCACCCTGCCCGGCGCCGAAATCTTTACGTCGTTGCAAACCGGTGCGATCGATGCGACCGAATGGGTGGGTCCATACAACGACGTCTCGTTCGGATTGCACAAGGCGGCGAAATACTACTACTACCCCGGCTGGCAAGAGCCCGGCCCGGGCCTCGAAGCGATTATCAACATCGAGGCATGGAATTCTCTGCCGCCGGATCTTCAATCCATTCTCGAAGTTGCGTGCCAGTCAATCACGAGCGATATGGCGGCCGAATACAGTCATGGCAACGCGAACTCATTGAAACAGGTCATGGACGACCCTGAAATTGACGTTCGCGAGTTCCCGGCTGAGGTGCTGCAGCATCTGAAGCGCATTACGCGCGACGTTGTCGAGGAAATGATGGCGAGGGATCCGGCCGCCGAGAAAATCGGCAAGGCCTTCTACGCCTACCTTGAAAAACAGGAACCGAATTCCCGAGTGACCGAACAGGCCTTCCTCGCGACACGCGATGGCTGACAGCCGCTACGAGGTCGTCATCGTCGGTGCCGGAATAGCCGGCATCGCGACGGCTTTCTATCTCGTTACCCGGTATGGACGTCGCTCGGTGCTGCTCATCGATTCGCGCGAACCGATGAGCTACACGAGCGCACAGTCCGGCGACAATTACCGTAACTGGTGGCCGCATCCGACGATGGCGGCGTTTACCAATGACAGCATTGACGAGCTCGACAGGCTGGCGCTCGAGTCGGACAACGTCTTTCACATGACACGCGGCGGTTACGCACTCGCGACACGTCACGATGTGTCCGGATTCGTGCAAACCATCGCGGGCGATATCGACGTCCATCTCACAGAAGGTAAGAGCGCTGTTGCTAAACGCTTTCCCGCGTTCTCCGACGAGATCGCCAACGTCATCCACATTCGTCGTGGCGGCGACATCAGCGGACAGCAACTGGGTGCCTGGATGCTCGATCGGGTTCGGGCTGGTGGCGGTCGGCGAATTGTCGGCGACGTGCGATCCATAAACGAAAACGGTGGCTACGACATTGAGTTTGTAACGAGTGAGGGTATTCGCAAAGTGAGTGGTGATGCTGTCGTCAACGCGGCCGGGCCTTTCGTCAACAACATTGCCGCAATGCTTGGGCAGACGCTGCCCGTAAAAAATGTCTTCCAGCAAAAGATTGCCTTTGAAGACACGCGCGGGGCGATACCACGTGATATGCCATTTTCCATTGACCTCGATGCAAAGACGCTGCAGTGGAGCGCCGACGAGATAGAACTGTTACGTGAGGATGATGAGCATGCATGGCTGACCGAAGAAATTCAGGGTGGTACCCACTGTCGGCCCGAGGGCGGCCTGAATGGCGGCTGGGTAAAACTCGGCTGGGCGTACAACCAAACACCAAGCGAGCCTCAGCAGGACCTGGCGGATGAGCCCAGCATTGATCCGCAGTTTCCGGAGATCGTCATTCGAGGTGCGGCGGCATTCCTGCCCAAATTGCAGCAGTATATAGAGGCGCCGCCAACGCGCTTTGCGCACTATGGCGGCTATTACACGATGACCGGGGAAAACTGGCCGATCATTGGCCCGCTCGATGACAGGGCCGCC
>JBCAZN010000519.1:0-1845 GCA_038533035.1 Pseudomonadota bacterium | reverse complement strand
CGCCGCTGTTCTGGCCGCGTCGGCTGGTTTTCAGGAGGCTCTCTGCGCTGGGGTCTTTAGCCACGGTTGCCTGATTCGCGTTTTGACGAGGCCAGAGAGTTTACCAGTTCCGGTAGTACGGTCCCCGAATTTCCAGCGATCGCGAAGTCGTAGTTTTCGGCATGATCCGTAGGTTGCGGATTGATTTCGGCGACCAGTGCACCGTTTTGTTTGGCAAGGTCCGCAAGGCCGGCCGCTGGATACACGAGTGATGACGTGCCGATCGAGAGGAATACATCGCAGTCCGCGGCGGCGTCGCAGGACGCGTTAAGTGCGGCTTCCGGAATCGCCTCACCGAACCAGACGACGCCGGGCCGGAGATGGCCGCCACAATCAGGACAGGCCGGCGTTTCGTCGCTGTCGTCAGCGACTTTCAGTGTTCCCTCATTAAAGCAGCGATCCTCGAACAGGTTGCCGTGAAACTCGATGACATTTTCGCTGCCGGCGCGGCGGTGCAGGTTATCGACGTTCTGGGTGACGAGCGTGAGTCTCGGCAAAAGCGTTTGCAGGTCCGCGAGTGCCACGTGCCCCGGGTTGGGTGCAACATCTCGAACCACCTGCCTGCGCCAGCGGTACCAGCGCCAGATCAGGGCGGGGTCTGCAAGAAACGCGTCGGGGGTAGCGAGATCCTGAGGGTTGTACTTGGCCCACAGGCCATCCTGTGCGTCGCGGAAGGTGGGGACGCCGCTTTCCGCCGATACGCCGGCGCCGGTCAGGACGCAGACATGCCGGGCATCCCGGAGCGCTGCTAGCAGCGCGCCCGGGATGTCGGGTGATGCGGTCATGTCAGGCGGCGAGCTGTCGCAGCACGTAGTGCAGAATGCCGCCGTTTTCGTAGTAGTCGCGTTCTTTCGGTGTGTCGATTCGGACCACGGCGTCGAACGATGTCGTCGTGCCGTCTTCGGCCGTTGCGGTAACCGTGACCGTCTTGGCATTTGGATCGGTCTGGCCCGCGATCGCGAACGTCTCCTTACCCGTCAGGCCGTGTGCATCAGCGCTCTCGCCATCCTTGAACTGCAGCGGCAGAACGCCCATGCCGATCAGGTTGGAGCGGTGAATACGCTCGAAGCTCTTGGCAATGACGGCTTTTACACCGAGCAGCAGCGTGCCCTTGGCCGCCCAGTCGCGTGACGAGCCGGTGCCGTACTCGCTGCCTGCGAGGACGATCAACGGTGTGCCTTCGTCCTTGTATTTCATCGCGGCTTCGAAGATCGACATCTGTTCGCCGCTCGGCTGGTGGCAGGTCCAGCCACCCTCGGTGCCCGGGGCGAGCAGGTTGCGCAAACGAATATTCGCAAACGTGCCGCGCATCATGACTTCGTGGTTGCCGCGTCGCGAACCGTAGGAGTTGAAGTCAACGGGCATGACGCCTTTGGCCTCGAGGTAAGCGGCTGCCGGACTGTCTTTGGCGATCGCGCCTGCCGGTGAAATGTGATCGGTCGTGACCGAGTCGCCGAGCAGCGCGAGGCAACGTGCGCCCTCGATGTTCGTGACAGCCGACGGGTCCTTGTTCATCCCTTCGAAGTACGGCGGATTGCGAACGTAGGTCGAATCCGGTTCCCACTGGTAGATGTCGCCCGTCGACGAATCGATACGTTTCCAGTTCTCGTCGCCTTCAAACACCTTGCCGTAGCTCGACATGAACATTTCAGAATTGATGTTCGCGCCAACAACGTCGTAGATTTCCTGCTGCGCGGGCCAGATGTCCTTGAGAAAGACATCGTTGCCGTCCTGGCATCGCCGCCGCTCGTGGTTGCCTACGCACTCGCCGGCAACATGAACGTCGATCTCTACAATGACCCGCTT
>JBCAZN010000518.1:0-1847 GCA_038533035.1 Pseudomonadota bacterium | reverse complement strand
CATCTATACGACACCTACGGATTCCCGTGTGTACGGCACGCTGGATATCGATGTCACGGATGCAAAGCGTTTTCTGGATGCACAGCGACAAGCCGGACGCAAGATAACGATGGTGCATCTGGCGACGGCCGTTCTCGCCCGCGCGATCGCGTTCGATGTTCCTGAGATGAACTGCTTTATCCGGCGAGGGGCGGTTGTTGGTCGCGAACATATGGATGTGATGGTGCCGGTATCGGTCGGCGGCGATTCGGGCGTTTCCGCCACGATCGTGCGCGATGCCCACGCGAAACCTGTCTCGGCAATTGCAAACGAAATCCGCGACAAGGCCGCGCGCAGTCGCGCCGGTGACGAGATCAAGGCCGCACAGAACAAGTACCTTCTGAACCGCATTCCTTGGCCATTGCGGCGCCCGATCTTCCGGTTGATGAAGTGGTTGACGGTGGACATGGGCCTCGAAATTCCGTCGCTCGGGCTCTCCGCGCACAGCTTCGGTTCCTTCGTTGTGTCCGATATCGGCAGTTTCGGCCTGAACACAGGCATGACGGCGTTGATGCCGGCCGCCAAAGTGCCCTGCGTGATTGTGCTGGGCAAAATTGAAGAAAAGCCAGTAGTCCGCAAAGGCGAAGTCGTGGTTCGTACAATGCTGCCGTTAACCGGAACATTCGATCACCGCATCGTCGACGGTATGCAGATCGGCAAGCTTGCACGAGGGATCAAACGTAATTTCAAGAAGCCCGACTGGCTCGACAGCGTCCCCGCGAAGGAACTCGAAACCTGCCTGTTTTCGACCCGAGAATAGGCTTTTACTGGACAATCCGACTGTGTATGATTGCGCGCCTCGGGGTATAGCTCAGCCTGGTAGAGCGCTATCTTCGGGAGGTAGAAGTCGTGAGTTCAAATCTCGCTACCCCGACCAGACCCGACCCAAAAGGCCACCTTCCCGAGGTGGCCTTTTTTGTTGCCAGTCGGGGAATTGCTAGTCCGGAACGATTGCTTCGCTGAATCGCTCGACGCCGCCCCAGACAACCCGGCAGACCTGGCCCGCCTGTGCATCACTGAGCTGCGTTACGATGTGCTTGTCCGTGAGCCAAACCCTGCCCTGGGTTTCAACGTTTCCCTCCAGCACCAGCGCATCGTCTAGATAGACCTGCACACGTTGACCGGCGTCAAGCGACGCGTGGCGCATCTTGAACTCGGCCTTGAAGGTATCGACGGTCTCTTCCTTGGCGATATGCGACAGCTCAATGTCGAACTCGCCAAACTCCCGTCCGGATTCATCCCGGAATTCGGCCTCATACTCCCACTGCTTGTTGATGCGCTTGCCGAACAGGAGCGCCAGCACAAATAACAGCCCGATCAAGCCGAAAAAGCCAAAGAAGATGTATTTAGCGACTGTGAATACGGTATCCATGCGCCGTACTATACACATGCGCGAAACGCGATGAGACCCGGCAAAACGGCATCACAGAGAGCCGGCCGATGATCGCGGCGGGCAAGGGTCGCGACGACCGATATCGCAAGTCTCAGGAAAATGGGCGCAGGTACGATTCTGTGACCTGCGTAGTGTCGTCCGGGCGGCTTCTGACCCTAAAATTAAGTCAAATTTGCAAAGGCACCGTACAGGAATGAACCTGAGTGCTCTTATTTAATAAAAATCAGCTACTTGCGCTACTTATCTCGATAGCTTCGCTGGCGCTGACCGGACCCGTATTGGCGGCGCCCGGCGATATTCTGTACAGCGATGACTTCGAAGACGGGACCTTACCGGCCTGGACCAATACCAATGGCTCCCGCTCCGGCGTGAGTAGCTGATTTTTATTAAATAAGAGCACTCAGGTTCATTCCTG
>JBCAZN010000517.1:0-1853 GCA_038533035.1 Pseudomonadota bacterium | reverse complement strand
CGATGTTGACTACCTCGGCTTCGACATTCCGGACAAGTGGGTTGTGGGTTACGGCCTCGACTACGCGGAGCAGAACCGCACCCTGCCGTATATCGGCGTCGTCAGGCCCGACGACAGCTAGCTGTCAGCGCAGCCGTCGACGTCAACTTCGATGGTTGCGTGGCCGATGCCGTACTCATTCTTAAGGAACAACTTGGCATCGCGCAGCACGTCGGTCTGCGGCGGCGCATCGTCCGTGAGTGACATGTGCAGCGTCGCCATGAGCTGTTGTGGCGTCAGGCCCCAGATGTGCACGTGATGAATCTCGCTAACGCCGGGCACGTCGGCCACCAGGCGCTCCTGCATGTCATCGCGATCCAGCCATTCCGGTGCGCCCTCGAGCAACACGTGCGCACTGCGTTTGACGAGTGACCACGCGCTCCTGAGGATCAGGCCCGCGACGGCGACCGACAGAATCGGATCGATCAGGGTCCAGTTGGTATAGATAATGACGATCGCTGCAACGATGGCCGCGACTGACCCCAGCAAATCACCGGCCACGTGCAGTGCAGCGCCGCGGATATTGAGGTTTTCCTGGTCACCGCTATGCAGCACGGCAAATGAAATCAGGTTGATGACGAGACCCGCAGCGGCGACCACGAGCATGGTTTCGCCGAGGATCTCGCGCGGCGTTATAAATCGGGCGGCCGCCTCGAACAGGATCCAGCCAACGATCGCGAGCAGACTCAGGCCGTTCACGAATGCCGCGAGAATCTGGAACCGCTGGTAACCAAACGTCAACTTGCCGTTGGGTGGCCGCCGGCTGACGTGGAACGCCATCGCGGCGAGTGCCAACGCCATCGTATCGGTCAGCATGTGCCCGGCGTCGGCAAGCAGCGCCAGCGATCCGGAGATAATGCCGCCGATGACCTCGACCACCATGAAACTGCCCGTCAACACGAGCGCGATGACCACGCGTTTCAGGTTTTTCTCATCGGCCGCGTCAACATGCGCGTGACTGTGGTCTGGATCGTGGGAATGACCCATCGGCCTCAGCCCTGCTGATCCACGTGTCGCGGAATGCGAATGTGCTCGACGAGATGCTGGATGTGTTCGGGTGGCGGACGGGTTGCAAGACTGACGGCAATGGCCACGATGAAATTCAGGCACATGCCGATGACGCCAATGCCCTCGGGCGA
Organism: Pseudomonadota bacterium; assembly: GCA_038533035.1. GTDB lineage: Bacteria > Pseudomonadota > Gammaproteobacteria > Steroidobacterales > Woeseiaceae > UBA1847. The sequence goes on along the minus strand of JBCAZN010000517.1, from coordinate 675 downwards.
AATACCAAACAACCAGTTCTCGGCAACATTCTCACCGAACGGCGCCCCGGCCCACTTCAGGAACAGTCCTTTGAAGTACTCGATATAGCCGTAGGTAAAGACAAGACCCGTCAACATGCCGGCGATCGCGCCTTCACGATTGATGCGCTTGAAGAAAATGCCAAGCAATATTGCTGGGAATAACGACGCCGCGGCGAGACCGAACGCAAACGCGACAACCTGAGCGACCCATCCCGGGGGATCAAAGCCCAGATAGCCGGCGACCATGATGGCAAACGCGGCTGCGATACGACCGGCGAGTAACTCGTTTTTCTCCGAAATACCGGGCACGAAGATGCCCTTGATCAGGTCATGAGAAACGGCCGCCGAGATGACAAGTAACAAGCCGGCCGCTGTCGACAGTGCAGCCGCAACGCCGCCCGCCGCGATAAGCGCAATGACCCAGTTCGGCAGCCCCGCAATCTCCGGGTTTGCCAGCACCATGATGTCACGATCGACGCTCAACTCATTGCCTTGCCAGCCGTAGCCGGCCGCCGCTGTCGCAAATTCCGGATTCGCATCGTTGTAATACTGAATGCGGCCATCACCGTTCTTGTCCTCGAAGGCAATCTGGCGTACGAGGAACGTCCCGAGTGGTTTCGTACCTGGGAAGAGACAAAACTGATCGCCTTCGAG
>JBCAZN010000516.1:0-1861 GCA_038533035.1 Pseudomonadota bacterium | reverse complement strand
TGCCGACAAACACCGTCGTGCAGTGCCAGAACGATCGCTCGCAGCACAAGAACAAGGCGACTGCGATGAAACAGCTTAAGGCGAAGCTTTACGAGCTGGAACTACAGGAACGTCGCGCGGCGGCCTCCGAGGTCGAGGAAGGCAAAGCCGATGTCGGCTGGGGCAGCCAGATTCGCAACTACGTTCTGGACCAGAGCCGCATCAAGGATTTGCGCACCGGTGTCGAAACCGGTAACACTCAGGCTGTGCTCGATGGCGGCCTCGACAGCTTTATCGAAGCCAGCCTGAAACAGGGACTTTAGAAGACCAGTGTCAAACAAAACCAAAGACAATAGTAAAGAAGACAGCAAAGACGAAAATCGGCTGATTGCCGAACGTCGAGCCAAGCTCGATGCACTGCGCGAGCAGGGCAATGCGTTTCCGAATGACTTTCGCCGCAACGCGATTGCCGAGGAGCTGCACCAGACGTTTGCAGAGCACGACAACGATCAGCTCGCCGAAGAGAACATTGTCGTCAGCGTCGCCGGTCGCCTGATGCGCAAGAACGTCATGGGCAAGGCGAGCTTCGTGGCCCTGCAGGACCGATCGGGACGCATCCAGCTGCGGCTTGAGCGCGATCGTTTGCCTGAAGGTGTCTACCAGGCGTTCAAGAAGTGGGACGTCGGCGATATCGTTGGTGCGACGGGCCCGTTAATGCGCACGAATAAAGGTGAATTAACGGTGCTGGCCGACGAAGTCCGCTTGCTCACCAAGTCGCTGCGGCCGTTGCCCGAAAAGTGGGCAGGATTGTCGGATCAGGAGACCCGCTATCGCCAGCGTTACGTCGACCTGATCATCAACGAGCAGAGTCGCGAAGTCTTTCGCAAGCGTTCGGCCATAATTACCTACATGCGTGGTTTCCTGGAGTCTCTGGGCTTCATGGAAGTTGAAACGCCAATGATGCAGGTCACACCGGGTGGCGCGATCGCGCGTCCGTTCACGACGCATCACAACGCACTCGATATGCCGCTATACCTGCGGATCGCGCCGGAGCTGAATCTAAAGCGCCTGACGGTTGGCGGATTTGAACGCGTGTACGAGATCAATCGCAATTTCCGCAACGAAGGCGTGTCGACGCAGCACAATCCGGAATTCACGATGATGGAAGCGTACCGCGCGTACGCCGACTACAACGACTGGATGGACTCGACCGAAGCGATGCTGCACGGCATGGCCGACGCCGTTAACGGTACGACAACGGTTGAGTACCAGGGTGAGACTTACGACTTCGGCAAGAAATTCGCGCGCATGACCGTGGAAGAATGCATCGCCAAATTCAATCCGGATCTTGATACGTCAAAGATTCGCGATCGCGACTATCTCGCCGGGTACTGCAAGCAGCTGGGCATCGACGTCAAAGACAACTACGGCGCAGGCAAACTGCAAACCGAGATATTCGACGAGACCGGTGAGTCAAAACTGCGCGAACCTACGTTCATCACCCAGTATCCCGCCGAAGTGTCACCGCTGGCGCGCAAGAACGATGACGATCCGTTTGTTACCGACCGATTCGAGTTGTTCATTGCCGGCCGCGAGATCGCCAACGGTTTCTCGGAGCTCAACGATTCGGAAGACCAGGCCGAGCGTTTTCAGGCTCAGGTCGAGAACGCCGCTGCCGGCGACGACGAAGCTATGTCCTACGATCACGACTACATTCGGGCGCTCGAATACGGTTTGCCGCCGACGGCGGGCATCGGTATTGGCGTTGATCGGCTGGTGATGTTGCTCACCGATTCGCCATCGATTCGGGATGTACTGCTGTTCCCGCACATGCGATCCAGCACTCCTCACTCATCTAGTCGAACACTTCCGGTCGCATGTG
>JBCAZN010000515.1:0-1865 GCA_038533035.1 Pseudomonadota bacterium | reverse complement strand
ACGATTCGGATACGTCTTTGGATTCCGCACTCATGGTCATTTAACATTTTATCCCGCCGGTCAAGCCGTGAAACGGAACTGGGTCTTAAATTACCTTGCCCGGATTCAGGATGTTGTCAGGGTCCAGCGTGTTCTTGAGCGACCTCATAAGGCGCATTTCCACATCGCTGCGTACTCTCGGCATCCATTCCCGCTTGGTCTGGCCCACCCCGTGTTCGGCGCTGATACTGCCACCAAACTGTATGACGAGGTCATAAATAGCGGCGGTCACCTGCTCACCGTTATCGCTGCCGTCCGGGAGCTGCACGTTGTAGTGCAGATTACCGTCTCCAACGTGGCCAAATGCGAACAGCTCTGCGCCGGGCGCGGTTGCCCTTATCGCCTCGTCGCCTGCCTCAAGAAACGCCGCAATCGATGAAACGGGCACGGCGATATCGTGCTTGATCGCAGTACCGTGGGCTCGCTCTGCTTCCGGAATTGCGTGTCGCAGCCGCCAGAGCTCGGCTGCCTCGGTCGCGTTCTTGGCAAGCGCGCCATCAAGCACAAGACCGTCTTCCATCGCCGCCGCCAGGACCGCTTCGAGTACCTCCGCATCCTTGCCAGTTGCAACCTCCATCAGCACGTACCATGGCGACAACTGCTCAAACGGCAGGCGCAGTTCCGGAATATGCGCCTCGACAATTCGCGCGTTTTTGTCCGAGATCAACTCGAATGCCTCAATGGCATCGCCTACCTCGCTCCTGACACGGGACAGCAGCCGCACAGCATCGCCCGCCGCAGCCAGCGCCACAACAGCTGTCGTGGTTGCACCCGGATCCGGATACAGTCTCAGCGTGGCGGCGGTAATGATGCCGAGCGTTCCCTCACTGCCGACAAACAGTTGCTTCAGGTCGTAGCCCACTGTGTCCTTGCGCAGCGCTCGCAGTCCGTTCACGATTTCGCCACTTGCCAGCACAACTTCCAGTCCGAGAACCTGCGCACGAGCCGTCCCATAGCGGAGCACATTGATGCCGCCGGCATTCGTCGCCAGGTTGCCACCGATCTGGCAGCTACCCTCGGCACCGAGGCTCAAAGGGAATATCCGCCCTGCCGACTTCGCCGCGTTCTGCACATTCTCGAGAATGCAGCCCGCTTCAACCTCCATTGAGAAATTATCAACATCGACTTCGCGGATTCGGTTCATGCGCGACAGCGAAAGAATTATCTGGGTGTTGGAATCATCGGGCACCGATCCGCCACAGGTACTTGTGTTGCCCCCCTGCGGGACGATACCAACGCGATCTTGTGCGCAACGGCGCACAACCCGGGACACCTCGTCAGTAGTTTGCGGCGCCACGAGTATCGGCGTTCGCCCTGAATACAAACCGCGCCAGTCGTTCACGTGCGGCTCGAGCTCCGCAGGTTCGGTCTTCCAGCCATGCGGCCCGACAATCGCCTTCAGGTCATCAAGCAGCGTCATCTAGCTTCGCCTGCGACGCAAATGTCGTCCAATCGATATTGCTACCACAAAACACCAACACTACGCGTTTACCGGCAAGTTCTTCGCGCAGAGGACCAAGCGCCGCCGCCGTGGTTGCCGCACATGCCGGTTCGACCGCGAGCCGCATGTTATGGAACAGGAATCCCATCGCGGCCTTGAGCTGGTCATCATCGACGAGCGCCAGTTGATCGACGTTCTGCCGCGTCAATTCGTAGGAATATTGCATTGCGAATGGCGCGCCAAGGCTGTCAGCTATGGTTGCAACCGACTCAATGGCTTCCGGCTTGCCGCTTGCAAAACTGCGATGCATCGAGTCCGCACCAACCGGTTCGATACCAATAATCCTCACCTGCGGCGCAAGTTGCTTAACAGCGTTCGACATGCC
>JBCAZN010000514.1:0-1865 GCA_038533035.1 Pseudomonadota bacterium | reverse complement strand
CCGGTTGTGCCGATCGCCGATGCGCCGCGCGCTTTTTCACGCGCCATATCCAGCGCGACGTGTGACGGCAGGATTAGCGGACATCCCGGACTGAGCTTGAGTCGCTCGTAAACGGGCACACCGCTTTCGATGAGCGCGTTGGCTTCCGTCACCAGTGCATCCAGCGCCAGTACGACGCCGTTACCAATCAGGCAGCTGACGCCGTCGCGCAGGATGCCCGACGGAATAAGATGCAAGACGGTTTTCTCGCCGCCGATGACCAGCGTATGCCCGGCGTTGTGGCCACCCTGGAAACGCACGACGGCTGCCGCACGGTCCGTCAACAGGTCCACAATCTTGCCCTTGCCCTCGTCACCCCACTGGGTGCCGATGACAACTACATTTTTTCCCATGATTCGCTTCTTCCGAAAAGTCCCGGGGCTAGCCGCGCACCAGGAACAGAATAATCAGCCCGACAATCATTACGACCAGGCCGACAGTCCGTAGCTGATTGTCGCCCAGTTGGCTGATTTCCGCCACCAGATCGCGGTATTTCTTCGGTGCGATGAACGGCAGCATGCCCTCGATCACGAGAACGAGGGCAAGCGCCGTAAAGATTTCGACCGCTATCGGCTGCCGTCCGACTGGTTCAGGAAGCGGAAGAACTCGTTATCCGGGTCGAGCACGAGCACGTCGCCGTCTTTGCCGATCGAACGCTTGTAGGCGTCGATGCTGCGGTAGAAGGCGTAGAAATCCGGGTCCTTGTTGTAGGCGTTCGCGTAGATTTCCGCGGCGCGCGCATCACCCTGACCGCGAATAATCTGGCTCTGGCGATTCGCGTCAGCGAGGATCACGGTTCGATCCTTGTCCGCCGTCGATGTAATCAATGCCGCGGCCTCGCGTCCTTCTGCTCGCGTTTGCGCAGCCAGCTGTTCGCGTTCTGCGCGCATCTGCCGGTAAACCGACTCTCGGGCGCTCGCAACGAATTCGACCTGCTTGACGCGAAAATCGACGAGCTCGACGCCGAGCCCTTCAGCCGTCGGTCGCGCCATCGTCAACATGTCCTGCATGAGCTCCATGCGCTGCACCGAGATCGACTCGCGCGTTGAACGCTTACCGAACTCAGTCACGACGGAGTTCTTGATAATCTCGCGAAGTCGCATGGCCGCCTCTTCCTGCGAGCCACCGGTCGAGGTATAGAACTTGACCTCGTCGACGATTCGCCACTTGACGAAAAAGTCGACCGTCATGTCCTGGCGATCCAGCGTGAACACTTCCTGCGGCGAATCGTCAATCTTGAGAATTCGGCTCGGGAATTTTTCGACCGTTTCCACGATCGGCCACTTCCAGTGCAGGCCCGGCTCATAGTCGGCCTTCACCACCTGGCCGACGCGCAGTTTGATGGCGAGCTCGCGTTCATTAACTGTAAAGGCCGACAAGCCAACAATAACCAGCGCGAAGCCGACGAGAATCAGGATCCCAAATTTGGAATTATTCATTGGCGTGTCCTCCGTTCGCGGCCGTCACTTCGTGCCGGTTGCTCAATGGTCGGCGTCGTCGTTTGCGAATCTGAATCTGACGAACCGACTTCCGGCAGGCTGACACCCGACCGGCGCAGCATCTGATCCATCGGCAGGTACAAGAGGTTGCCGCTGCCATCCGAATCGATGATGACCTTGTTCGAACTGCTGTACACCGACTCGACAGCTTCGATGTAAAGGCGGTCGCGCGTCACACGCGGTGCTCTCTGGTACTCGGTAAGCAGCGCTTCAAAACGGGCTGCCTCACCTTGCGCGTCGGCAATGACTCGCTCACTGTAGCCTCTATCAACATCAACCGCGTGAACTACCCGAGCGCCGTTGAGGATGCCGTTGCCGATACGCTAA
>JBCAZN010000513.1:0-1867 GCA_038533035.1 Pseudomonadota bacterium | reverse complement strand
ACCAATACCAATGGCTCCCGCTCCGGCGTGAGTAACAATGCGGGTTTTGCCGGCTCGGGCAGCTTCGGCGCGTAGACCCGGCGTGGCGTCGTCACGGTAACCAGTCCCACCTTCAACGCGGCTGTGCCCGCGGCCAACCTGACGATGTGGGTTCGACGTGGCGCAGACTTCTTTAGCGAGGACACCGATACCAACGAGGACTTCGTTATCGAGTATCGGGATGCACTTGGCCTCTGGAACCCGATCGTGACCTACCTCGGATCCGGCACCAATGGCCAGATCTACAACCTGTCGTTTTTTCTTCCCGCGAATGCCTTGCATGGCACGCTGGCGCTGCGTGTTCGCCAGACGGGCGGCAGCGGCACCGATTTCGACTATTGGCACTGGGACAATGTCGTGGTTACTGAAGTGGCCGTACCCGGTGCGCTAACCGTTGGCAGTTGCGATGATTTCGAGTCGGGTCTTGGCACCGGGTGGACTGTGAACCCGACGACAGGATTCGCGGGCATCAGCAGCGCGACATCGCAGTCGCCAACCAATTCTCTATTCCTGAACGGCGGTATCGTCAACGTCGAAACGACGGATATCGACACCGACGATATTACTTTTTCCGATGTTTCCGTCTGGGTGCGCCGCGGCTCTGATGCGTTCAGCGAGGATCCCGACACGGGCGAAAACCTAGTTGTTGAGTATCTCAATGATGTCGGCACCTGGGTGACGCTCGAAACGTTCAGCGGTGCCGGCAGTCCGGGACAGACATTCCTGCGCACCTATCCGATGCCGGTCAGCGCACGTCATGCCGGTTTCCGGCTGCGCTTTCGCATGCTCGCAGGCTCCGGGCCACCCTGGGACTTCTGGCATATTGACGACGTCTGCCTCGACCAGAACCCGGATCCGATCTTGCAGGTCAGCAAAATCCAGATGCCACTGTCTGACCCCATCAACGGCACGAGCGGACCGCGAGCGATCCCTGGCGCGATCGTCCAATACACGGTCTCGGTCACCAACCAGGGCATCGGCTCGGTCGACGCCGGAACACTTGAAGTCACCGATGTTGTGCCACCCGATACCGCGCTTTTTGTTTCGACCACGAGCGGCGACCCGATCTCATTTGTTGACGGATCACCGTCGAGCGGCCTGACCTATTTATACGCCAGTCATGTTACTTACACCGACAATGCCGGCGGTGTGGGTCCTTTCGACTACACGCCGACGCCCGATGCGCAGGGTTTCGATCCCCTCGTAACCGGCTTCCAGGTTGTTCCCGCGGGCAGCATGGTCGGCGATACGGGTGCCGGCCCGACCAGCTTCAATCTCGTTTTTCGCGTGCGTATCGAGTAACGTAGCGCGGATGAACCGCGCAATAGACAGCAAGCTGCCCGACGTCGGCACCACGATCTTCACAGTGATGAGCCAGCTCGCTGGCGAGACCGGCGCAATCAATCTCTCCCAGGGCTTTCCCAGCTTCGATCCGCCCGATGCCCTGCTCGATAGAATCAATCACCACCTGCACGCCGGCGCCAACCAGTATGCGCCGATGACGGGTGCGCCGCCGTTACGTGAAGCGATCGCTGCCAAGACGCAACGCATCCAGGGCCGCTTGCTCGACGTCGAGACTGAAATTACGGTCAGCTGCGGTGCGACCGAAGGTTTGTTCAGTGCGATCCAGGCGGTTGTTCGCCGCGACGATGAAGTCATCGTGTTCGATCCGGCGTATGACAGTTACGAACCCGCGATTACCTTGGCGGGCGGCAAGACCCTGCATATTCCGTTGCAGATCAACGGCGCCGACTTTTCAATCGACTGGGACAGGCTGGCCGATACGATCAACGACAAAACGCGGCTGATCATTGTCAATTTTCCACAC
>JBCAZN010000512.1:0-1870 GCA_038533035.1 Pseudomonadota bacterium | reverse complement strand
AACCATAGATATTCGCCGGAGAAGTGTCTGTCAGGTCAGGGGAACTCCAATAGTGTTAACTATGTGTCCGGAATAAGGTGTAAACCATGTGACCGGTCTTCACCCTGTTCTAATTGGCGCGCCCGGAAGGATTCGAACCTCCGACCGCCTGGTTCGTAGCCGTGTACTTCCCCGCCTTGATTCGGCTTGGAGTATTCTCCCATCGGCACGATTGAGTGCGTACGGAATCGGATACAATTTCTTCTAACGAAAAATACTGGCCGTCCTCATGAATTCTAGACCCCCCTTTTCCGGCAACCTCCGAAAAATGCAAACCCGACTCGACGACGTCGCCCACTACACGCTGGAGCTGGGCGACTCGTCGATCGACATGAACGCGAAGATCGGCGAAACCATCAAGCTGAGTTTCGACGGAACAATCAACTGCATTGCCTGTGAGAAGGTGACGAAGAAGTCGTTCGGCGGTGGGTTCTGCTACCCGTGCTTTCGCAGCGCGCCGGAGTCCAGCGAATGCATTATCCGCCCGGAGTTATGCCGAGCACACGAAGGCGAGGCACGGGACATGGCCTGGGCTGAGAAACATTGCCTGACCGAGCAGATTGTCTACCTCGCCAGGAGTTCGGCGATCAAAGTGGGTATCACGCGAGCTTCGCAGATGCCCACGCGCTGGATAGACCAGGGTGCGACTGATGCCATCGTGTTTGCTCGCGTCCCGAACCGCTACATGGCCGGCGTCGTTGAGGTCGCCATGAAAGAGCACCTGACCGATCGCACCAACTGGCAGCGCATGTTGAAGAACGAGGTGATCGACGCGGACCTAGTTGCTACCAAGGCATCGTTGATCGACACGCTGGATGACGAGCTCAGGCAGTATGTTGATGCCGATGACACCGTCTGTTCAATCAACTATCCCGTTGAGCGCTTCCCGGAGAAAGTGAAAAGTGTCGGCTTTGATAAAGTCCCGGAGATCGAGGGCTGCCTCGCCGGCATCAAGGGCCAGTACCTGATCTTTGATGACAACCGCGTGCTCAACATTCGCAAGCACAATGGCTATCACGTCACTGTTTCTTGAAGCACAGTCAGAAACCGCTCACCGTAGCGATCCAGCTTTGTTTGCCCGACACCGCTGATACCCAGCATCTCCGCAGCCGTTTGCGGTCGATTCTCCAGCATCTCGTGCAAGGTCTTGTCGTGGAAGATGACGTAGGCCGGTACATCGTGCTCGTTCGCGAGCGTTTGTCGGCACTCGCGCAGCGCTTCCCACAGGTCGCGATCCCCATCGGCAACGGCACGTTGCGCGGTTTTTCCTCTCGATACCACCACGGGTTTTTTCGGGTCTTCCCGAAACTGTATCGGCGTCTCGCCGCGCAGAACCCCACGACTGGTTTCTGTCAGCACCAGCGCGCCGTACTTCGCGGCATCGGCTCGCAGGTGGCCAGCAACGATTAACTGGCGTGCGACCGAACGCCACGTGGTCGCCGGCAGTTCCTTGCCTATTCCGAAAACACTGAGTCGGTCGTGCCCAAACTGCAAAACCTTGTCCGTCTCTTTGCCGAGCAGTACGTCGACAAGGTGTGCCGCACCGAATCGCTGCTCGGTCCGATAAACCGCCGACAGGAACTTCTGCGCCGCCTCGGACCCGTCCCAGGTTATTGCCGGCGTCAGGCAACCATCGCAGTTGCCGCAGTCTTGTTCCTGCGAGTCCCCGAAGTACTCGAGCAGAGGCCGGCGTCGGCAGCCGGTGACCTCGCACCAGCCCAGCAGCGCATCGAGCTTGAAACCCTCGAAACGCTTGTACTCCTCACCTGCCTCGGATTCCTCGAGCATCTGCCGCAGGCGTACGACATCCTGCATGCCATAGACCATCCAG
>JBCAZN010000511.1:0-1879 GCA_038533035.1 Pseudomonadota bacterium | reverse complement strand
CCGCGGCCCATTCTGTCGCAGGCCGCAACGCACCCGCTGGTTCGTTCCGCGTATCCGACCGACGTAGTAATCCGCATCGTCACCAAGAAAGTGCACCCAGTAAGTTGACCACGGTGCATCGTCAGCCGCCCAGTACCGGTGCGGAACGCCGCGCGGGATGATCAGCAGCTCCCCGGCAGAGAGGTGCGTTTTTTGGTCAGCGATCACGGCATAGCCGTGACCGGCGACGCACATAATGAGGTGATCCTGGCGCGCGCCGTCGACGCGCTCACGAAAGTGGTGCGCCGCATTGGGAAACCAGCCGATGTCGGTCGGGTACGCGGAACGAACCAGCGGGTGCGTTGCGGCCTGCGACAGAATGGGCCGCGGAATGACGAACATGTCCTGGCCTTCGAAGCCTTCGCGAAGCTGGATCACCGACATCGGAAGAATATCCATCAATAATCCGCGAATGTCCATTCTATGGGCGTTTGCCCTCACCTATTCTTGGAAGAATTTCTTGTGGGGGGAGGCATCGCCGTGCAATTCCGCGCGCCCGGACGCGTCAATATCGTTGGCGAACACACGGACTACAACGATGGTTTCGTATTGCCGACCACGACGGCCGCGTTTACGACGGTGCTGGCGGAGGCGCGCGATGATCGGACTATTCGCATTGAATCGCGCAGCCAGAGTGATGTCCTCGAGTTTTCGCTCGACGACACTTTGCCCGTCGAAACGCCGGTGTGGAGTGACTACGCGCGGGGCGTTGCGGCTGAGATCGAGGCGACGGGGATTCGTCTCCGCGGCGCCAACCTCCGCATAGACGGCGATATTCCGATCGGTGGCGGCCTCAGTTCGTCCGCGTCATTTGAACTTGCGATCGGCGTCTCGCTACTCGACCTGTCCGACGCGTCGATGGCAGCGAAAGAGCTGGCACAAGCTTGCCAGCGCGCGGAGGTGCGCTTCGCCGGTGTTAACTGCGGCATCATGGACCAGATGGCTATTGCTGCCTGCGAACGTGACCGGGCCATGTTCCTGGACTGTCGTACCCTCGATGCAACGAGCTACCGTATTCCTGACAGCCTGCGGTTTCTCGTTGTCGACAGCGGTGTCCGCCACCAGTTGCCACAGAGCGGCTATAACGATCGCGCCGCCGAATGCCGCGAAGCCGTCGGCATTCTCGCTGCAAGGAGCAACGCCATCACGTCTTTGCGAGACGCGACAATCGCAACGCTTGATGCCAATGCCGCTGAGCTCGGCGACACGCTGCTACGCCGTGCGCGCCACGTAATCACCGAAAACCAGCGCGTACGCGATGCCTGTGACGCGCTCCAGCAAGGCGACCAAGAGAAAATCGGCAACCTTGTCAGCGCCTCCCACGCGAGCCTGCGCGATGATTTCGAGATCAGCTGCACGCCCGTCGACGACCTCGTTGTGATCGCAAACAGCTGCGATGGCACTTTCGGCGCACGGCAAGTCGGTGGCGGCTTTGGTGGCTGTGTAATTGTTGTTACCTCGGCTGACGCCGTGACTGATGTTCGTGCGAGAATCATCCGAGACTATTCTGCAATTCTCGGTATGGAACCCTGGACACACGTTGTTTCCGCTGCGGATCCTGCCGGTCGTGTTCAGGAATAAAAGCTCATGAGAAAAGCTCTGTTGATCGCCCTTGTTGGTCCTGTGTTGTTCGCTGCCTGTGACCCGCCAGCAGGGGAGCGACCCGCCTGGAATGACATCAACGTCATTCGCGAAAACGTCGAGGCACCGCGCGCGATCTTCACGGCGCAACGCAATGACGACGACGCGAGCTATTACCAGTCACTGAACGGTGACTGGAAATTCAATTACTCGGACTCACCTGCGGCAAGACCAGCCGGGTCTTCAAATCCGGCTGGTC
>JBCAZN010000510.1:0-1880 GCA_038533035.1 Pseudomonadota bacterium | reverse complement strand
CGACTTGCGCTTGAGCGTAATGCGACGCGGAGCCGCCGCCGTGGCAGGCGTATCGTCCTGACCGTGGCTGCGACGCAGGTGCGTCAGCAATTCAAGCTTCGCGTCATCACTGATTGTGTCATCAGACCCGGATACCTTGATACCGGCCTCATCAAGCTGCGTCAGCAGCTTGTCGACCGGTACTTTCAAGACTTCGGCAAATTGTGCAACTGTCACATCAGCCATAAATTACTCCAAACGGCGCTTACGCCTGCTGTTCTTTTTCGAACCAGTGCGCCCGAGCTTTCATGATCAACTCGGCGGCCGCTTCTTCTTCCATTTCATTGATGTCGAGCAACTCGTCAGTGCCCAGTTCGGCAAGATCTTCGCGAGTTACAACACCGTTACTTGCCAACGTGTAGGCAAGACCCTTGTCCATGCCTTCGAGAGACAAGAGATCCTCTGCCGGCTCGACTTCATCAATTTTCTCTTCCTGTACGATCGCCTGCGTCAGCAGCACGTCGCGTGCACGGCTGCGAAGCTCATCGACGATACCCTCGTCGAATTCCTCGATGGCCAGCAATTCGGATGCCGGCACATAGGCGACCTCCTCAATCGTCGAGAAGCCTTCCTGCACGAGAATCAGGCCGATCTCTTCGTCAACATCAAGCTGCTTCGAGAACAGACCGATCAGCTCACGCATCTCCGACTCGCTCTTCTCTTCGGCATCCTGAGCGGTCATGACGTTCAGCTCCCAGCCGGACAGCTCGCTCGCAAGACGAATATTCTGGCCGCCGCGACCAATGGCCTGCGACAGCTTGTCTTCCTCGACAGCGATGTCCATCGAGTGCTTGTCTTCGTCAACAACGATCGAGACAACCTCGGCCGGCGACATGGCGTTGACGACGAACTGCGCCGGGTTTTCGTCGTAAAGAATAATATCGACGCGCTCGCCAGCGAGTTCATTCGAGACGGCCTGCACACGGGAGCCTCGCATGCCGACACAGGCACCGACGGCATCAATGCGAGAGTCGTTGCTGCGGACCGCGATTTTCGCGCGCAGACCCGGGTCACGCGCAGCGCCCAGGATATCGATCAGGCCCTGCCCGACTTCCGGCACCTCGATCTTGAACAGCTCGATCAAAAACTCCGGTGAAGTTCGCGTCATAAACAGCTGTGGGCCGCGAATTTCGCTACGGACTTCGGTCAGCAATGCCTTGATACGATCCTGCGGACGAACCGGCTCACGTGGCACCATCTGGTCACGCGCAACGAAGCCTTCGGCATTGCCGCCGAGGTCAATGTAGACGCCGTTGCGATCGACGCGCTTGACCAGTCCGGACAGCATTTCGCCCTCCCGACCCTGGAATTCCTCGACGACCTGCTCGCGCTCGGCCTCGCGGACTTTCTGTACGATGACCTGCTTGGCGGTCTGCGCTGCAATACGTCCAAATTCAACCGATTCCATCGGCACCTCGACGTAACCACCCGGCTCCGCATTCGGATCAACATCAACCGCATCGATCATGCGCAGCTCGCGATCGGGCACCTCAAGTTCCGTCGACTCGTCCTCGAACACCAGCCAGCGGCGCCAGGTGTCATAGTCGCCCGTCTCGCGGTCGATCTGCACACGAACTTCGATGTCTTCGCCATGCTTTCTACGCGTCGCAGACGCCAGCGCGGCTTCGATTGCCTCGAAAATGATGTCTTTCTCGACGCCTTTCTCATTCGAGACAGCGTCGACAACCATCAGGATCTCTTTGCTCATTCCGTAAAACTCCAAAAAACCCGCTATTCGGCAGCGGGCACCAGTCGAGCCGTATCGATCGTCGCCAGCGGCAAGCTGTGCGACTGACCATCCACCTCAACCACAATATTCTCGTCATCCGTCGACACCAGCG
>JBCAZN010000509.1:0-1886 GCA_038533035.1 Pseudomonadota bacterium | reverse complement strand
GGCTCGGCGAAAGACGGCACGGAACACTTCTGGGGTCAGCGCCTGTCCGGAATTGCGCTGGCAATTCTGGGCGTATGGTTTGCCATCTGTGCAGCGCAGATGCCGGGCTTTTCGTACGCGGAAACGCTGGCCTTTATTGGTGATCCGCTGAACGGCGTGTTGCTGACATTGCTGGTCGTGACGGTTGGCTATCACTCTTACCTTGGTGTGCAGACGGTCATCGAGGACTATGTGCATAGCCATGGCCTCAAGTTGGGATCGTTGATCCTCGTGCGCTTTGCACACATTCTGCTGGCGGTTGCCGGCGTCTACGGAATTCTCAAGATTGGACTGGCTGCATGAGCGACTACGAATTTATTGACCACAGTTATGACGTAGTCGTAATCGGTGCCGGCGGCGCCGGACTGCGTGCGACGTTTGGGCTGGCGAATGCCGGTTTCAAAACGGCGTGCGTCACCAAGGTGTTCCCGACACGCAGTCATACCGTGGCAGCGCAGGGCGGAATATCGGCGGCTCTCGGCAACATGGGCGAGGACGACTGGCGCTGGCACATGTACGACACGGTCAAGGGTTCCGACTGGCTCGGTGACCAGGACGCGATCGAGTACATGTGCAAGGAAGCGCCCGACGCAATCATTGAGCTCGAGCACTACGGCGTGCCGTTCTCCCGGACCGAAGAAGGCAAGATTTACCAGCGACCGTTCGGTGGCATGACTACGCACTATGGTGAGGGCACGGCACAGCGCACCTGCGCCGCGGCCGATCGCACGGGCCACGCTATGCTGCACACGCTGTACCAGCAATCGCTCAAGCACGATGCCGAGTTCTATATCGAATACTTCGCGGTTGACCTGATCATGGAAGACGGCGAGTGCCGTGGCGTGGTCGCGATCGATCTGGCCACCGGGCGACTGCATCGATTCCGTTCGCACCAGGTCATTCTTGCAACGGGTGGCTACGGCCGTGCCTATTTCTCCTGTACGTCGGCGCATACCTGCACCGGCGACGGCAACGCGATGGTGTTGCGTGCCAGGCTGCCGGTTCAGGACCAGGAATTCGTGCAGTTTCACCCGACCGGCATCTACGGCTCGGGCTGCCTGATTACCGAAGGTTCGCGAGGCGAAGGCGGTTACCTGACGAACTCGGATGGCGAACGTTTCATGGAACGTTACGCACCTAACGCCAAGGATCTTGCGTCGCGTGACGTCGTGTCGCGCTCAATGACGATCGAAATTCGAGAAGGGCGGGGTGTCGGCGAAGAGTCGGATCACATTC
Source organism: Pseudomonadota bacterium (assembly GCA_038533035.1). Taxonomy (GTDB): domain Bacteria; phylum Pseudomonadota; class Gammaproteobacteria; order Steroidobacterales; family Woeseiaceae; genus UBA1847. The sequence continues at coordinate 611 of JBCAZN010000509.1, read as the reverse complement.
ACCTGCATCTTGAGCATCTTGGCCCGGAAGTGATCGATGAACGTCTGCCAGGCATCGCGGAGTCGGCGCGAATTTTCGCGGGCGTCGATGTCAACAAGGAACCGATTCCGGTGCTGCCCACCGTGCACTACAACATGGGCGGCATACCGGCGAACTTCAACGGCCAGGTGCTGACCAAAGTCGGCGAAGATGCCGAAACGGTCGTCGAAGGTTTGATGGCCGTTGGCGAAGCGGCCTGCGTCTCGGTACACGGTGCCAATCGCCTTGGTTCGAACTCATTGCTGGATCTTGTCGTGTTCGGTCGCGCCGCGGCGCACTTCTGCGCCGAGACGATGCAGCCGGACGCACGTCACAAACCATTACCGGCCGATGCGGGCCAGGATTCGGTTGCGCGCATTGATAAGCTGCGTAATGCGAACGGACCGCGGCCGACCGCCGAAATTCGCCTCGAAATGCAGAAAGTCATGCAAGCACATGCCGCGGTCTTCCGTACCGGCGAATCGCTTGACGAAGGCGTCGAGAAACTGCGCAAGACGTTTGCGAGTTTCTCCGACGTGGGCGTTGCCGATCGCTCCATGGTCTCGACGAGGTCGGTGTTCCACACCATGGAG
>JBCAZN010000508.1:0-1896 GCA_038533035.1 Pseudomonadota bacterium | reverse complement strand
AACAAGGGTTTTTCTCGGTTTGGTGGTCATAGCGAGAGCAAAACACCCGGTCCCATCCCGAACCCGGCCGTTAAGTGCCTTAGCGCCGATGGTACTGCGTCTTAAGGCGTGGGAGAGTAGGTCACTGCCAAACCTAAAGAGCCTTCTGATGTATCTCTCTGACGATGCTTCTCCAAACCACGATCTTACTTGAAATCAGCGAGCTGTTCTTGTGTCCAGATGCCCAGTTTACGTGGCTGACTTGGCGCTAGGTAGTCATCAATCTCTTCGATTGGTTCCGACAAGTTAAACGGCGGCTTCGTCAAATTGATGAACCGGAACTGCCCCGTTTCGATGTCATGGTTTGTCTCGACGTAGTCATATGTTGTGGAAGCGAAAAAACGTATTTTCGAATTCGCCGCCGACGAAATTACACGCATTGCATCCTGAAGGTTCAAGTGAAACAGGGTATCCCGACAAAGCCAGAGATCCGCTGGCGGAATAGCGTCGTCGACAATGTCCAATACACGGAAAGACCGCCCCGGCCCATGATACTTCTGCGACAGCGCGTCGATCAGATCGGGGACGATATCACATCCGATGTATTCAACGTCGTGCGGTAGGTCCACGTGCTGCATCCAATTGAAGTCGCCGCAGGGCGCGTCGAGGATGGAGTTTACGGAATGTCTTCGAATAAAGTCTGGCAAGGCTTTCCGCAGGATGGTGGTGTTGTAGAGGGTGCTACCGAAACCGCTGACTGACTCTCCGTTCTGCCAGGTGTTCTCGCGAAAAATGCTGGAGAAGACCTGCTGTCTCGATCTACCAGTGCCTGAGGCGTTATCGGCAGCCGCCCTTTTGGTTTCGCCCCTGTACAAGCGCATTACATAATATCGCTGCCAGAGGTGGTTAACAAAATGCGGATGGCGGGCCGCAAAACGCTTCGCAGTTGTCTTAAGGAATGACATTGGACCTAAACTAAATGAATTATGAGTTTTCAAGACTTAGCAGATCACCGGGGCACCTGCACAGCGGAAACCTGTTTGCTTGGAAAGGTTGCTGTATTCGATCAAAAAACTGTACCTGGGAAGCGGGCGCCCAGACCCATCGGCCGCTGCCGGTCGCCAAGGCCGACTATTGCACGTCGACCAACCGTTTCAGCAATTGGTCACCGGTGGTTCGGTCGCGCCGCTTGGGACTGCCAGCGCCCGGAGTGTATCTAATTGCGACCGTCAGATCGTCGTAGCTGTCCGAACTGCGATATTCACCGATCCCAAAGGCGCTTTGCGCGACGAGGCTAAAGTCAGACCGCGCGATTTGCCATTCAAAGCCAAAACCTGCGAGTTCTCCTGAGCCGTCCGCCTGGATTGCTATCCGTAACGCAAGAGCGTCCGATGGGTACCAAGTGGCTTCGGCCACGCCAAAAACGCCGCCGTCATCGCTGAATTCCACATCGTCAAGCGATCCTTGCAATCCAGCAGCGGCCCGCAGGGAAAACCGGTCATAGAACCCTTGCGTTGCCATACCGATTTCGCCCGTCGTCGTGGCTTCTTCGGCATAGTCGATTCGACCGCCCCAGCCCAAGCGCCCCAAGTCTCGATCCCGGAAACGCACAGCTTCAAGCCCAAGCAAGAGCGACCCGCTGTCAAATTCATCTTCCACCCGTGACCCGACGCTAAGTTCGACCCTCGTACCTGTGTTGCCCTGCCACCAGTTGAACCCAATTTCGGCACCGAAGATGTCATTGTCGGTGGTCGATAGCGTCTCGCGCGCTGCGTAACTGACCTCGTAGTCCACCACAGGCTCAACCGCCCAAACTGGCATGGCGGATAGAGTCAACAGCGCCGTACAGCGTCGTATTGTAATCAAAACAATCTCCTGGAGTAGCAAGGCCAACGACTTCGACTTGAGCTTCATTTG
>JBCAZN010000507.1:0-1906 GCA_038533035.1 Pseudomonadota bacterium | reverse complement strand
TTGTCGATCAATGATCGACAATCCTGTCGAACAGAATAAGGCCGAAGAACGACAACGTCATACCGAGCTGTGCACCCAGCACCCAGGGTCGCCGCCTGCCCATCGGCAGGAACTGGTAGCGGTCCATCAACGGCCCGGACAACAGCTTGAATGCCCACGGCAGAATAGTGACTGCGAGGAACGATGCGATCTGGCCAGCCTCAACACCCTGGCTTGCGAGCCACGCAGGCACGGCAATGTTCATCAGGCCGTAGGGAATACCCTGTGCAAAATACATGGATGAGCCGGCCGCGTAACGCATGCGCGAGCTTTCGGCGAGAACCCAGTTGATTGTCATTGTTATTGTTCCGGGTTGGACGACACGGCATAGTAACCTGACGAGCGTCGTCAAGTCGCGTACCTCTTTGCGCGGCAGCGTCACTCCATAGTGGCGATTCGAAACACGCAGGGAGTCCAGCATGAAATTTTTTCTGTACCTGGGAGTTGTGGTTGTAGCGGTCTCTCTTTTTTTCTCAGGGTCCCTGCCGTATACGCTGATTTACGATCAGGAATCATTGCAAGGCGTCGAGCATACTGGCGACGAACCGATTACGGAGGAGGTTATCGAGTGCGATATCGACGGCTCAAGAAGCCTCGGCCCAGGGGCAACCTTTAAAACCACCTTCAACGTGCGACTTCGAAATAACACTAACCGGTATGTCGCCATGTCCCTGACCGGCGAGGTATTCGATTCCGGCGGCTCGCCGATAAGCAACGACGCACGAATGGTTGTGCTGAGCCCGAACTCTGCCGAAGAACTCGCATACACGCTGAACTCGACCTTTACCGTCAGCGGGCGTTATACCTGCGAGTTGCGGTACACCATCGCTAGGTAAGGCCGGCTTTCTGTTGCGCGGCCTCGAGCTTGCGTAACGCGCGAAGCGAAGGGCGATCGTTCAGGAACACTGCCATGCCTTCACCCTCTCGTTGCTGGCACACGCGCAAATCTGCTTCGGCCTCGGCCAATTGGTCTGCCTGCAGGAACACGTTCGCACGGATAAGGCGGATCAACCACAAGTCCGCCAGATCAACCGCTTTGTTTGCAGCGTGTATCGCAGCCTCTGAATCGCCCTGCGCGCTGGCCATTTGCGCGCGCAGCGCTTCTGCGTACGCGCGACGTGTCTTCGAGAAACCCTCAGACAAGGTGTCGATGATGGCCTGAGCCTGATCGAATTCGGCAACCTGGATGAACGCCATCGCGACCGGTACCAGCACGGCAGGGTCATTGCCCGCCATTTCGAGTGCGGCGTTCGCGGCGGTAATAGCCTGTTCATTGTCACCGGACTGCAGGTAGGCATCGACGCGCATGACCTGCTTGTATGCGGCCGTCCTCAGCGCACCCTGCGACACTTCATACTCTATTGCTGTGTCGAGTGTTTGCAACGCCGTGCTTACGTCGCCCTGGTAAAGCGCGAGGTCAGAAAGACCTTCCGCCGCAACGGATCGTGAAAACTGATCGAGACCGGTCATCTTCTGGTACGTCGCTTCGGCGGCGGTCAGGTCACCCGACACTGCATGCGTCTGTGCAACGACGAAGTGAGCGTAAGCATTGCCGGCGTCGAGGTCGATCACCCGATTCGCAACGTCTGCCGCCTCTTCGAAACGGCTGGCGTACATCGCGTACAAGGCGTAGTTCGCGGCATAGGCGCTGTGAGTTGGAAACCGATCAGCTACGGTGCGACCGACCTGCATTGCGCGTTCGAAGTCCATTGCATAAAACGCCGCCACCGCGAGGTTGTTGTGCGCGACATTATCGGCGGGATAGCGCTCGACGAGTCGTTCGTAAGTGTCCAGCGCTTTCTCGTAGTCCTGCTGGTTAATCACATAGTAATTGCCGAGCGTTCGCAGCTGGCCGCGCTCCGTCAGC
>JBCAZN010000506.1:0-1917 GCA_038533035.1 Pseudomonadota bacterium | reverse complement strand
CATCAAACGCATACGACGCAAGTTCAACGCTATCGACGCCGAGTTCGATGCAATCGAGACGGTTTACGGCATGGGCTATCGCTGGCTCAGCGAGTAAGCCGTGAATCTCAAGCGGCAACTGTTACTTGTCAGCCTATTGACATTGATACTGCCGTGGGCCGGTTGTGAGTTTATTCGCGAAACCGAGTCCGCCCTGCGCGAGGTGCAGCAGGACATGCTTGGCGACACCGCACGCGCGCTGGCCAGCTCCCTTACGCAGTACGTTGACGACTTTCCGCCGACGAGCGTACGCGGTACCAGCGACGACCGCGTGTACCTGCATACGCTTTCGCAGCAACCCGAGATCGACGGCTACTTCGACGACTGGCCGCTGTCGGAAGCGTCGCTGCAGACATTGCGCGGCCCTGACGGACCGGTTCGATTTGCAATCGGTGAGAGCGGCACCGATACATTTCTTTTCGTCGAAGTCATCGACCGCAACGTCGTCTACGCCGCGCCGCGAACAACCATGGTCGAAGGTGAGTCGCCGGGTGCCGATCGCGTTCACGTTGTCAGCAGCAACCCGATAACCGAGACCTTTGTCTTCGAAGCCGAAGCGCCCGGACCGATCATTACCTACCGGCGCGATCGCTATGCCAGCTACACCGAAGCCGGCATAGCCGCGCACTGGCAGGATTTTCCGGATGGCTACCGCATCGAGGCCCGTATTCCGTCGAACCTGCTCGGCGCCAACCTCGGCATCCTGGTCCGCAATACCGATGACGCCGCACAATCCGGCACGCGCATCGTCAGCTTCAACAGCCAGCGCCCCGGTCCGACCGCGCGAACTATTGCCGAAATCACCGCAGCCGTCGAACAGCTGGTGCCTGACGACATGCGCATCATGGTGACCGACGCCGATGGCTGGCGCATCGCCTCAACCGGTGAGCTGCCATACAGTACGGGGCCGACGGGCAATGTCTGGCCGCGGCGCGTCTATGACCTGTTGCTCGAGCCTGGTAAAGACGCCGAGGCGGCGGAACCGCGCCCACTCGGCCGTGAAACACAGACCTACGTCAACGTTGCATTGGACGGCCGCACGATGCCGGGCTGGTTTCGCAGTCAAACGCCGGGACAAGCGATCATTGCAGTTGCCGCTCCAGTGACCAGCTACGGCGATGTCATTGGCGCACTGATCTTGCAGCAGACGACCGATGCCATTCTGAGCCAGACCAATGCCGGACTCGCCCGCCTGATTAACGTGACGTTAATCAGCACGCTCATCGTTGCGGGCGTTTTGCTGGGTTACGCTACGTGGTTGTCACGTCGTATTCGCCGACTTTCCTACGCAGCCGAAAATGCGCTTGAAAAAGAGCAGCTGCAAAGCGCGCTGCCGGACGCGCTGGCTGACGATGAGATCGGCGACCTGTCACGCAGCTTCTCCTACGTGCTTCGACAGCTCGATGATTACAACGCGTACCTGCGAACGCTCGCGTCCAAGTTGTCGCATGAACTGCGCACACCGCTCGCCATTGTCACGTCGTCACTCGAGAACCTCGAGCATGAGTCTTTGAACGATGCATCATCCGGCTATGTCGCTCGTGGCCGCGAAGGCGCGGAACGACTGCGCCGGATCCTTAGCGCGATGAGCGAAGCAAGTCGCGTCGAAGAATTAATGGCGCATGCCGAGCCGGAAGTATTCGACCTTGCCCGTGTCTTGCATACCACGACGGATGCGTATCGCGACGTGTACACCGAGCGAAATTTTGAATTCGACTGCAAGGTCGACGCGGCACCGGTCAATGGCTCGCCGGAGCTGCTGATTCAGATGCTCGACAAACTCGTCGACAATGCCGTCAGCTTCAGCAACGAGCACGATGCGATAACGATCGCCCTCGAGATCATGGAGAATTCGTTCGCGGTGTCGGTTACCAATCC
>JBCAZN010000505.1:0-1921 GCA_038533035.1 Pseudomonadota bacterium | reverse complement strand
CAACTGGCCCTGCCGAAGCTTCGTCATGACCTCGCGCCGTTCGTCAGACGACTGGCTCGAATTCAGAAACGCCGCCTCGATGCCGAACTCGCGCAATGCCATGACCTGGTCCTGCATGAGCGCGATCAGCGGCGAAATGACAAGACCGGTGCCCTCCCGCAGCATTGCCGGAATCTGGTAACACAGCGACTTGCCGCCGCCCGTCGGCATGATGACAAGCGAATCACGACCTTGCAGCGCGGATTCAATGATCGACTGCTGGTGTCCCCGGAACTCCGAGTAGCCGAAGACCTCTTCCAGTGTTTGCTGCGGGCTATGACTCACCGGTCGAACACGATCCGCCAGTACTCGACTTCCGGCTCATAACTTCCGACCTCGCTCGCAGAAGTCGGCACGTTCAGGTACATCTTCAGCACGCGCTCATCACCTGGGTCTACGTCGAACAGGTAGATGATCAGGTCTTCGTAATGGTCCGCATGAAAGCTCCTTGGGCGCTTGATGCGTTTCCTTTTCCAGCGATCTACAAATATGTCGTTAGCGCCTTCACCGTCTATCTCGATCAGCATTTGCCGCTTGGCGAAACCCAACTCATGCAGATACGGGCCGTACTCCAGGAACAATATGCCTTCGGGCCACGAGTCATCTTCCAGTCCGCCGAGCCGCGCCGCCGGTCCACCGCGGTTCCTGAAACGTTTGACCCAGGGTTCGCGCTGGATCTCGGCCAGCTTCTCGGGTGAAACGTGTAAAGTTCGACTGATCTCTTGGTCCTCCGACGACGAGCAGCCGGCGGCTGAAAAGGCGCCGAAACAGAGGATTAGAGCCAAAAACGTGCGAATTTGGGGGTTCAGGGTCGTCATGGGTGCGGATTATCGCAGACTAAAGTCGATCATATATGGCTCTCTTGTGATTGATTTGCTTGCAATTGAGGCGCTAAACCCCATAATTCGCTCTGCCTGTAAGTACGCTGTTAACTATGTACTGCAATTCGACGGCCCCGCAGATCACTCTGCTTTAGTTCCTCGTCCTGTTTTTCATCAGTAATTGCTTCACTTTACAGTCACAACGGTCCTCATTTGAGGGCTTACATTACTTTTGTAAATTTAGGAAAGAAAACTATGTCTACCACGACAGGAACCGTTAAATGGTTTAACGAAGGCAAAGGCTTTGGCTTCATCGAGCAGGAATCTGGCCCCGACGTATTTGCACACTTCAGTGCAATCCAGGGCGACGGATTCAAAACTCTCGCAGAAGGCCAGAAGGTCGAGTTCACCGTAACGCAGGGCGCTAAAGGCCCGCAGGCGGAGAACATCGTAGCTATCTAAGCCTCGATCGATGACTTCTAGGAAGGGCCCCTTTTCGGGGCCCTTTTTTATTGTGCTGAATTTTTCGCCGGAAACTTGCTCGAAAGCTGCATATGCTTACGCTTATTCTGAGCTTTGACCCCGCCCGGAGGAAAATACATTGAAATCAGTTGCAATCATTGGCGCCGGGCTTTCGGGGCTTGTTGTCGCACAGCGACTGCAGGCGAGCGCCGACGTAACTCTTTTCGAAAAATCACGCGGCGTGGGCGGCCGCATGGCGACCCGCTATGCCGACGAGATCGAGTTCGACCACGGCGCACAGTTTTTCACGGCACGGTCGCGTGCGTTCAAGAGTTTCCTGCAGCCTTTAATCGACGCTGGCGTCGTTGCTCAATGGAATGCGGATTTCGCAGAGCTCGATCGCAACGAAGTAAAGTCGACGCGCAGCTGGGACGACGAGTATCCGCACTACGTGGGCGCGCCGCGCATGAACGCTATCGGCAAGCACCTCGCGGCAGACCTGAACGTCGTCAACCAGACGGCAGTCACTAATATTGAACGACGCGCCGACGGCTGGACGCTTGTAGATGACAGCGGCGCTGAGTCGGGCCCGTTTGACT
>JBCAZN010000504.1:0-1923 GCA_038533035.1 Pseudomonadota bacterium | reverse complement strand
ATCCGGAGTTTGATGCATCACAACTCGCGTTTTACTACGTGCGCGTGCTGCAGATACCCACACCGCGTTGGACCGCCTACGATGTGGCGCGATTCGATTTGCAGGACGTGCCAAAACACATCCCACTGGTCATTCAGGAGCGTGCCTACACGTCACCAATCTGGTACACGCCGTGACGGACAACATGGTCTGGATTCCGCCAGGCCAGTTTCCGATGGGATCTATGGACTTCTATCCTGAAGAGCAACCGGTGCGCACTGTGAAGCTGGATGGATTCTGGATAGACGCGGCCCCGGTCACACGTCGGGATTTCGAAGTTTTTGTAGAAGAGACCGGCTACGTCACGGTGGCGGAGAAGGACCTCGATGCGCGCGACTACCCTGGTGTGAATTCGTCTGATCTTGCGGCAGGGTCACTCGTGTTTACGCCAACAAAAGGTCCTGTCGAATTCGACCGACCCGACGCATGGTGGCGTTTCGTCAAAGGCGCGTGCTGGCGGCGGCCCGACGGCGCCGACAGTACGGATGCCAGTCTCCCGGTCGTGCAGGTTGCCTACGAGGATGCAGAGGCCTATGCGTCCTGGGCAGGCAAGTCGTTACCGACTGAAGCTGAGTGGGAGTATGCGGCCCACGGAGGCGCGCCGTATACGACTTATGCCTGGGGAGAAGAACCGTTGGTCGACGGCCAGGTCATGGCGAATACGTGGGAGGGCACCTTTCCGTGGCGCAACCAGTCGCGCTTTAGAACGACGTCTCCCGTGGCGAGCTTTCCCGCCAATAACTACGGATTGTTCGACATGATCGGTAATGTCTGGGAGTGGACCGATGACTGGTGGAGCCCGGACCACAAACCCAATGCAGGCGACCCCTGCTGCGGCCCCGCTAACACCAGGGCCAGCGCCGAGGCAAACAGCCATGATCCGGCGTTGCCCGAGATTGGCATTCCGCAAAAAGTGCTGAAAGGCGGCTCACACCTCTGCTCATCGGAATATTGCCTGCGTTATCGACCGGCGGCTCGAATACCGCAAATGATTGATTCAGGCACGTCGCATATCGGCTTCAGGTGCGTGCATCGTCAGCCGCGCTGAGCACCGGTATCGGCAAGACAGCGTGCATACCAGGCATTCCAACTTTCGGCCATGGATACGACACGTTGCGGATACTGATCCGCGAGGTCGTGAAGCTCACAACGGTCCGCCTGCATATCGTAAAGCTCCCAGGCGTCGTGGCCGGCTGGTATGGCAATGCCGGCCTGGGTGCGCTCTGGTCCCTGCGTGACGATTTTCCATTTGCCTTTGCGCATCGCCTTCGCGCCGCCGATCATCCAGTAGAGCTTGCGTTCATCGGCGGCGACTTCTTCTTCCCGAAAAACCGGCGCGAGACTCTGGCCCTCGAGCGGGAGCAGGTCGCGGTCGCCGAATTTCGCGGGCAATTCGATACCCGCGAGCTCGGCAAACGTCGGCAGCAGGTCCATCACATGGCCAACGGAGTGCACCACCTGTCCGCCCTGCATGACGGCGGGCCAGCTCGCGATCAGCGGCGTCGCAATGCCGCCCTCGTGATCGAAATCCTTGAACAGGCGAAACGGAGTGTTGCTGGCATTCGCCCAGGCAGCGCCGACCGTTTGGTACGAGTCGATTCCTCCGGGCGGCAGGTGCGGCGTGTTGTGAATTTCCTCGGCACAGCCGCCGTTGTCGGAAAAGAACAATACGAGCGTATTGTCTTCCTTGCCGAGTTCACGGATTTTGTCGAGCACGCGGCCGATGGACTGGTCCATGCGATCAACCATTGCCGCGTACACGGCCATGGCTTCGGTCGCGTGCTCGCCGAGGTTGTCGTATGACGCTGCCGAGCGTTCGTCGGGCGGCGGTAACCCCCACTCAGGATCGACCAGCCCCAATTCGAGCAAGCGTTCGTAGCGCTG
>JBCAZN010000503.1:0-1957 GCA_038533035.1 Pseudomonadota bacterium | reverse complement strand
GTGTCTGAATAGATCTCGACATTGTCGACAAAGTAGGAGCCGAACGGAATGACGGTACCGTTGTCGCCGAAGCGCCACTGAACCCGTTCAACACCCTCGGGCAGACACGTCGCCGCCGTTGGGCAATCAGGATCGACGGTCACTGCCGACACGAACGGTCCGCCGCCCAGCGCTTCACCGTTGATCAGGATCGTTACCTGGGCGGTTTGCGACATATCCCAGATGATCTCAATGTCGTACCACTCATTGGGCGTGAACGGCGCTTCGATAATGCCGTCGGCATAGGCCGCGTTGTCCGTATTGCGCACCAGGAACCGTGGAGCTCTGATGCTGCCATCGGCGTTGGTTGCCTCTCCCTGAATGCGAAGATCAACCAGCGACTCCGAGTTGCTGCCAGACGCGCCGTAAAGCGTAATGTAAGCATCTTTCTGGTTGCCATCATCGGCAAGGGCTTCTGTCTTCAGGAACGAAAATCTGAGCGTTCCTTCCGGCATGTGCGGATCGACGTTAAGCCGTAACTCACCCGTGTCGCCGTTGATGGTATTTCTGATTTCAGCGACCTGTGTCAGCGCTGCAATGCGGATCACCAGGTTAGCCGCTGTGCCATCGACAGACGTCAGGGCGATGATGTCGTTGACGGACGATCCAACCTCAAGGCCGGCCACCGTCGCGTCGGTCGTATCGAGGGTGTATGTCCAGGCGCCATCCTCCGCGATGCTGAACGTGCCGTACGTGGTCGCGACATCCGTCTGCGCAACCACCCGGTCTTCGCCGAAGTTCACGTCGGTAACGGTGACGTTTCCGGTCAGTGCTGCTACCTGGTCATTGGGAATCGTTGCGCTCAACCCGTCAAAGACGGCGGGTTCCGGCGCGTTGTTGATTGCGCTCTGCACGGTCATCGTCGCATCGCTGTCCAGGTTGCCCGCCACCGGCGAAGCGCCGAGGTCGGTGACTGCCTGATTAAAGGCGTCGAGCGAAGCCTGCGAGAACGTGCCGTCTGCCAGATCGGTGCTGAGATTGCCGATGATCTCACCGGCTGTCGCACCGGTGTCCGTCGCGTCAACCTGCGAGATGAGCGCCAGCGCAGTCGCGTAGCGTCCCGCCTCGTCATTAGCCGCGGCCGTTGTAGACAGATCTGTCGGTGCGATCGTGGTGATGTCACCGAATACGCCAAAGTTGATGCTGACTGACATGTTGTACGTTGAAATGGCGGTGTTCAGGTCACCCGCCAAACCCGCGAGCTGGGCCGCGATCTCTGTTAAGGGCGACACCGTGAAAACAGCGTCGGCAACAACGTTGACCACCGCTCGTGTGTCCGGCGCATCGAGCACGAGTCCGGACGCCTCGTCGGTATAGGACCCGCCAGTACAGGAAATCAATGCCGTACCATCAACCGGAACCAGATCGCCAAAACTCACTGAACCGTTGCTGGTTGTGCCCGACGCCAGCGGCGCACCCACGACGCCGGCGGCATCGACAGGGGCAATATCACAATCGGCCGCGTCTACCAGGCCGTGAACATAGAGCGCTGCGAGATTAAAGGCAGCTTGAATATCGAGCGGTGTTGATTGGACCGTCTCGCGCAGGCCGGCATTGTCGGTATACCGAACAACAACGGTGACTGCTTCACCGCCTTCGTTCTGAGTCAGCGTGTACGTCGATGCCGTCGCACTGGCAATCGCATCACCATCCGAATACCACTGATAACTTTCAGTGCCGGACTGGATGCCGTCGCTGTCCGCGACCGATGCGGACAGAGTTCCGCCGACAACCGCGTCACCGCTTATGGTCGCAACGCCGTTGGAGCCGGGCACCAAAGGGACACTATCCCTGTCACTGCCGCAGCCGACGAGTGTCGCGGTTAATACGGCATATAAGAAGACTCTAAAATTCATGACCCTGAACTCCCACATCAAATCTGTACTTATTAATATTTACGCGGCTGCTCATCGCGGCC
>JBCAZN010000502.1:0-1960 GCA_038533035.1 Pseudomonadota bacterium | reverse complement strand
GATACGGCCACGCCAGGTCAGGCCCGCGTCGCCAACAAAATTGTTAGCGGGCTGAAAGAACTACGGCGGATGGCCGACGACATGCTCGGATTTGCAGCCGGTACACGCTGCGCACGCCAACCGGTCACTATTCTCGAACTGCTGCGCGATGTTCGCGACACCGTGGATGGCCAGCTATCGCCGTCCAGCACGATCGCGGTTTCGGTAACTGACGAAGACCTGCAAATCGTGGCAAATCGCGACGCGATCAAAGGCGCTCTTTTGAACCTGGTCAACAATGCCGACCAGGCGACTGACCTTGACTGCAACATCCTTCTGCACGCACATCGCTTCGGCGATTCGATTCATCTTTGCGTCACGGATAATGGTCCGGGCATTACAAGAGACGTACAGGCACGCCTGTTCGAACCGTTTTTTACAACACGCAGCAACGGCACCGGTTTGGGTCTCGCTGTCGTGCAAGCGGTCGCCGCCGCACATGACGGCGACGTTGAATTACACACGTCTGAGCTCGGCAGCAGCTTCAGTATTCGCCTGCCGGCTCAACCCCGGTCAGGAGACGCGCTATGACCACGTCGCCGGTACTGGTGGTTGATGACGATGCGCTGATGCGTGATGCCCTGACCGATGCGCTTGCGGCGCTCGATTGTTCGGTTCTGACGGCTGACAACGGCAATCAGGCACTCGAAATTCTCGCAAACGAAACAGTGGGTCTGGTCGTAACAGACTGGCATATGCAGCCACTCGACGGTGTCGAGCTGCTCGGCCAGATTCGGAGCCGCTACCCCGGCATGCCGGCAGTCCTGATGACGGCACACGGCAGCATCGAAAATGCCGTCGAAGTCATGCGTAGTGGTGCGTCGGATTATCTCGTCAAACCTTTTGAGGCGGACGCACTGAAGGCCGTTATAGATAAGTACCTGGCGCAGACAATCGATGTCGATGAAGGGCCAATAGCGGCTGACCCGGAGACGGCGAAACTCCTGAAGATCGCTGAGCGTGTTGCCAAAACCAACGTGACCGTAACGATCAGTGGCCCGAGTGGCAGCGGCAAAGAAGTTTTCGCACGCTACATCCATGATTGTTCGCCCCGTGAGAAGCGCCCGTTCGTTGCCATCAACTGTGCTGCGATTCCCGAGAGCATGCTCGAAGCCGTTCTGTTTGGGCATGAAAAGGGTGCGTTTACGGGGGCCAACGGCGCACACGCCGGCAAATTCGAACAGGCAAACGGCGGCACATTGCTGCTCGATGAAATTTCCGAAATGGATCTCGGTCTGCAGGCGAAGCTGCTGCGCGTCATCCAGGAAAAGGAAGTGGAGCGTATTGGCGCTACCAAGACTATTCCGCTCGATGTTCGCGTACTGGCGACAACCAACCGGGATCTGAAGCGCTACGTCGCCGAAGGCCGCTTCCGCGAAGACCTTTACTACCGATTGAACGTATTCCCGCTGCACGTACCGGCACTCGCCGAGCGCCGCGGCGACATTATTCCACTGGCCGAGCTGACGATGGCTCGTCACGGTAGTCCGGGTATCAGCCTGACGAAAGCCGCAGAAAACTTACTGCTGGCGCACGACTGGCCCGGTAACGTGCGCGAACTTGAAAACCTGATTCAGCGCTCGCTGATTTTGCTCAGCGGCGCGGAACTCGATGCCGCCGATCTCGCCTTTGAAGCCGGCACCGAAAGCAGCGCCGACAACGATCTCAGCGAGGGACTGCGCAATCACGAATTCCAGCTAATAGTGGATGCACTTAAAGCACACAACGGCAAACGTGCCGCCGTCGCCGAGACGCTCGGTATTAGTGCTCGTTCACTCCGTTACAAGCTCGCACGCATGCGCGCTGCGGGCGTAGCCATACCTGGAGAATCAACATGAACACGATTGATACCAGCCAACTGTTGGTCGCAGTTCGGCGCCGAGCGTGCGGATTTGCTGTAACAGTTGGCTGGTATCAATCG
>JBCAZN010000501.1:0-1965 GCA_038533035.1 Pseudomonadota bacterium | reverse complement strand
GCATCCACGATCCAGCGCGTTAATACCGACAATCGACGTTCAACATCGTTCGTCGGGATCTCGTTGAAGTCGAACCACTGGCTGCTGGTATCGGCGCCTGCAAACTGTTTGGAGAGCAGCTGGCCACTGCGCGCAAACGCCTTCCAGGCGACATGCCGCGGCGAGTCGCCTTCGTGGTAACGCCGCAGTCCGGCAAAATCTTCCTCTCCGCGCGCATCATGCTGGCGGTGCCCGTGTGCGACCAATGTCGGTGGCGGTTCCGGCGCGTCGTCTACAGGTCTTGGATAGACCAGCCCCTGCAGGTCCATATGCAGCCATGCCCAGGCACGAAACAGCTCGAACGGATACATCGTACGAATGCCGAAGCGTTCAAGTTTCAGGTAGCCGCGCCTTTTGGTTGTGAGCTTCAAAGTGAAAATCTGGCTTTCGCCGGCTTCAAGGTCCTTGAATTCGCTTTGCGCGCCGTCGTCGTGATAGAGCCGGATGCCGTAGCGTGCGCTGCGCGAATGATTTGTGATGGCGATTCGAAAGCGTTGCGTATGGCCGGCGAAAACCGGATCGGTTCCTGCGAACGACAGTTCAAGACCGGCGAGATTGCGCTGACACTGGTGCATCGCGACAAAGCCAATGCCGACCAGCGTGAAGGTGAGAATGAACGACAGGTTGTTGTTGTAGTTCATCGAACCGAGCAGCATCGCGAACACCATGAGCGCGAAAACGAGTCCGATGCCGGTCGGCAGAATGTAAATGCGCCCCGGGCGCAGAACGGTTGTTGCGGGATCGTCTCCCTGCCGTCGTTTTGCCCAGCGACGCACGCGCTTCGAGGCGCGCTTGCGAACGCCGCCGAAGAGGCTCCGCGGGCTAGGGAATGGCCACTGAATCGAGGACATGCTGGCAAAGCTCGGCGGGGCTGCGGAAGCGGGTATTGCCTGCCGGCTTCAGACGATGTCCGGCAACGGCGGCGAAGACGGCCTGCACGTCATCGGGGTACACACCTGAGTGATTTGCGACAAACGCGTGTGCACGAGCGGCGGCAACGAGTGCCTGCGCGCCGCGCGGCGACATGCCAATCTCAATTTCTGCCGACTCGCGCGTGAAGCGCACGAGTGCCTGGATGTAATCGACGAGCGCGTCGCTCACGAGCATGGCGCGTACCGAGCGCTGCAGTTCGACGAGTGTTTCCGGACCGGTAACGCTTTCAATGTCGTCAAGCATGGAACGGCGATCTGCGCCGGCAATCAGCTCGCGTTCACTAACTTCGTTCGGGTAACCGATTTCGACACGCATCAGAAAGCGATCAAGCTGCGACTCCGGCAACGGGAATGTGCCGATCTGGTCGCCCGGGTTCTGGGTTGCGACAACGAAGAACGGGTCTTCAAGGTCTCGCGTCTCGCCATCGACAGATACCTGGTGCTCTTCCATCGCCTCAAGCAGCGCACTTTGCGCCTTCGGTGTCGCGCGATTGACTTCGTCGGCGAGAATTAACTGCGAAAAGATGGGACCGGGCTGGAACTCGAACTCGCCGCTGTTCTGGCGAAACACTGATACGCCGATAACGTCGGCTGGCAGCAAGTCACTGGTGAACTGGATGCGGCGGAAGGTCAGCCCGAGTACGCGGGCGAGCGCCTGCGCAAGCATGGTCTTGCCGAGGCCGGGCAGGTCTTCGATGAGCAGATGACCGCGTGCCAGCAGGCAGGATAATGCGAGGGCAATCTGCTGGTCTTTGCCGAGAATGATCGTGCCAAGGCCTGCACGGGCGCGGTCAACGGCGCGACGTTGTGCTTCCACGCTGGTCGGCAGGGATTCGAGGGTGCTCCCGCGTTGCATACAGGGTCTCCGCAATGGCTATGGTTGATGACTATGGTCACCGAATCCCTGGCGATTTGCACTGCATCCGCCTCCAGAGTGTGATGCAGTGCTCAGAAAATGACCAGCTCTAGCTGAGCTCGTCAAGTTTTGCGAGTT
>JBCAZN010000500.1:0-1966 GCA_038533035.1 Pseudomonadota bacterium | reverse complement strand
TTCAACGCCTTGACGCCCCTCACTTTCATTCATGACCTCTGCTCAACTCGAATTCCGGCAGCCGCCCGGGCCGACGGAGCCCGTGGACCTCGGCATCGATCCGGAGACGCTGGCGACCCTGACGGCGCTGCAGTCCGAGCACGGCAACATGGTCTCGATGAAGCGGCCCAACGGGCGGCTTGCGTACTTCATTAATGATGCGTTTGAGGTGCGCCGCATCCTGACGCGGCGTCATACCAAGTATCAGAAAGGCCCGGGGTTCGAACGCGTCAAGATGCTGCTTGGCAATGGCCTGATCGTGAGTGACGGTGATACCTGGCGTCGCTCCCGCCGCATGATCCAACCAGCCTTCAGCCGACAGAATGTGCACCGGCTCATGACCATCATGGTCGAATGCGCTGATCGTCGTGGCGCCCACTGGGCTGAACTCGCAAAGCAGGGTGAGCATTGCAACATCACGGCCGAAACCAGTGACTTCGCCCTTGAGTTGATCCTGATCAGCATCTTCGGCAACGACTACGAACGCCATATTGTCACCGAAGGCGAAAACCCGTTCGCATTCCTGAGCCAGCAATCCGCTCGCGATCTCAGTGTCGTGATGAAGGTACGCGAGTTACGCAAGCTGCTCATGAAAATAATTGAAGAGCGGCGCGCGCGACCGGATGAGGATGAATTCGATTTTCTTGCGATGTATCTCACCGCTACGGACAAGGACGGCAACCCGTTCACGGACGACGAGTTGCTCGACGAATTGTTCACGTTAATTGTTGCGGGCTTTGAAACGTCGGCAAACACGTTGAACTGGGCCTGGTACCTGTTGGCGCATCACCCCGAGGTTGAGGCAAAACTGATCGAAGAAGCGCAGCGTTGCATTCCGAGCGTGTCTGCGTTGAGCGCCGAGGCAACGGTCGACATGACCTATACCCAGCAGGTGCTTGAAGAGACCTTGCGCTTGTATCCGCCGGTCTGGCTGTTCACGCGTCGTTCGACGGTAGAAGACGAACTCGAGGATTACGACGTACCGGTCGGCACCGACATTTACTTAAGCCCGTTTATTCTGCAGCGCACAGCGGACTACTGGCCGGATCCGGATCGCTTCGACCCGGATCGCTTCGAGCTAACGGACCAACCGAAAAAAGACCGGCCGTACTATCCGTTTTCGCTTGGGCCGCGTCGCTGCCTCGGTGAGTACTTTTCATTCCTCGAGATGAAAATTCATCTCGGTTTCCTGTTGCCACGATTCCGGATGGAGCCAGTCGACGACCGTCCGCCTGAACTGGAGCTTGCGATTAACCTGCGCTCCGCGGACGATATCCACATGCGGCCGGTTGAACGCTAGAGATTCGATGAAACTTTATGACACTTTGACGGACCTGCTTGCTGATGTGCGGGGCAGGGACCGGGAGCTCCGGCTGATCAACGGCGAGAACGACGAGTCTGTTGTCTCGTTCAGTGATTTGTGGGATCGCGCCGTCGAATTACTCGGCTCGCTGCAGGCACGTGGCATGAAACCCGGCGATGAGCTGATCATTTTCAGCAAGTCGAACGAGAGTTTCGTGATTGCTTTCTGGGCCGCCGTATTGGGCGGTATCGTCCCGGTACCGGTCGCCGTCGGCATCAGCGATGAGCATCGCCTCAAGCTGTTCAGAATATTGTCACAGCTCGATCACGCGACCTTGTTTACAGAGCTGGGACTACTCGAGCGCCTGCTCGAGTTCTCAAAGGAGCGCGAGCTCGACGACATTACGGCGCTGCTCGAGTCAAAGACGGTCCTCATGAGTGACATTGAACCCGGTACGAGTGGTGAGGTGCACGCTACAACACCTGATGACGTCGCGTTCATCCAGTACTCGTCCGGTTCGACCAGTGATCCGAAAGGCGTTGTCCTGACGCATCGTAATCTGTGCGTCAATATTCGAGCGATTGTCGAAGGCTTCGGCTGGCAGGCCGATGACCAGGCATTGAG
>JBCAZN010000499.1:0-1983 GCA_038533035.1 Pseudomonadota bacterium | reverse complement strand
GTAGAACTTGCCTCGAATTTGCTCGAAAGTCGGTAACTCTACGATCCGCAATGGACTGAGAATCACTGCTTTGACGTAAAACAAGGATACATAGAAGAAAAGCAAAAGGAACTCGACGACCGTCCACGTCTCGTAGGTATGCCAACGAAACGTCGACCACCAAACCGTTATGAGGAGGACGGTAACTCCCACCGAGAACACCACATGAGTAACATCGATATGACCGTCAGAATTTTTTGGTGGGCGCGTCATACCAGACATTAGCTGGGTCAAAGCGAGACCCGCGATAATGGAAATTAGGACGAAGATGAACTCAAACTGAGACACAAATGACTCTTTTTGTTGTTATTGGCGGGTGACCGCTTTGTGGTCAGTAGCCGTCATTCTACATCAGGCAAGGCGACCGTCGACTTACGGCCAGGAGCGGACGGCCATTCTTCCGCGGAAGAACGCTATTCGTGAAAGTTAAAGTAGATTCGAGGATGTTTCCGCGGCAACGTCCGCTCCCACGGAGAGCGGTCGTTCGATCACATTCTTCGCGACGGGCTGCTTTCGGCCAATAGCGGTCACTCAATATGCCGAAAAACAGCGATTTGAATGTCGATTAGGATCCTCCGTTGAGAATTCGCTCGACTCCCGCCATTACCCCTTCACCCGGGTATCGATTCTCGATCTTGATGCCGTGAATCCTTTCGTACTTTCCATCATCCAAGAACACCAATATGTAGAATAGTTCAGTTTTCTCATGAACGACGATCTTGGTGGAATATATGACATCATGCCCATCTTCCACACCAGATCTGAACGCCCATTGCTGAGGCAAGAACTCGGAAATCTCCCCCGCTCCATTGATTATTTTGTCATGGAGTGCGCGTATTTCTTCAATCGAGACCGCCTCCTTAAGGGGGGCGGAAAGACTATCGTGCAGCGCCTTAATCTGATCGTCTCTAAATCGACTCACAAACATGTTTGAGGACTGAAGCGCAGGATCGTACTTTTCGACAATGCTGGAAAGCGGCTCCTCGAAATAGTCGTTATCACCACTGCTTGAATTACCGCTGTACGTAAACTCGCAGGCCGAAAGCACAAGGCAACATACATACATTGCCGCCAACGACGGAAAAGTGCGAACGGATTTCACTAATTGCCTCCAGTGCTCTCGAAAATGTAAGTGGCCGTTTTGGGTCAGTACCAGCCATTGAGTATATCCCGAAACTTCGTATTCGAACGTCTGGTTTCCGGGGTAAAGCGGACCTCGCCACTCAGCAGGAGCGGTCGTTCGTGAGCGAAAAATTTTGGGGGCCAGAATATGAAACACTACTTCGCCTTCTCTAACTCTTCGCTGGCCTCCAGCCATTCCCACTCAAGCGATTCAATTGCCACGCGTGCCTCAGACTGCTCGCGCGCGAGTTGCGAGACTTCCTCGCTTCGCTCCGGGTCGGCGTACAAGGTCTCGTCGGCTAGCTGCTCTTCGAGTTTAGCGAGCACCGCGCGCTGCTCGGCCATACTTTTTTCGATTTTTCGCACTTTATTCTGCAGCGGCTTCAGGCGTTCGCGTTGTTTCGCCTGCTCCTGGCGCAGCTGTTTCTTGTTAACGCTTTTCGCCGGCTCGTCTTGCCATTTGGCGGTTGCCTGCTCTGCATTCTCTTCCTGCTCACGCAGCCACGCCGGATAGTCGTCGAGACTGCGGTTGAAGCGGTCAACGATACCGTCGTGCACGATCAACAACTCATCGCAAACGCTGCGCAAGAGATGACGGTCGTGCGAGATTACTACGAGTGCGCCCGTGTATTCGATAAGCGCAACACTCAACGCCTGGCGCATCTCCAGGTCGAGGTGATTTGTTGGCTCATCGAGCAACAATAGATTGGGCGCTTGCCGAATCATCAAGGCCAATACCAGGCGTGCTTTCTCGCCGCCCGAGAACGGCGCGACGGGTTCGAAGATGCGATCGCCGCTGAAACCGACGTTTCGGTTTCAGCG